>CANPXD010000021.1 GCA_947585615.1 uncultured Clostridia bacterium | reverse complement strand
CCGTAGACGGCGAAGAATTTTCCGATACAGCGCAGGAGCAACAGTAATATTTGAATTGTAATGCGCCTGCGCTGTATCGGAAAATTCTTCGCCGTCTACGGTGATTGTGCAGTTATTTGCGGTAATCGTGAACATATTCTCAAGGTCGGCAGTATATTTTGCATAAACAACCGCGGAATCATCAAGCGCCTTGACTTCTTCAAGCGTCATCGACCAGCCTGTAAACTTCATACCGGCATATTCGGGAGCTTCGGGCATTTCTTCAAGCGCCGCTACTGCAGCATTGTCAAGAATCGTGATAACGTTTCCGTACATATCAACAAAAGTGATGTGGAATGTTTTTTCGCCTATTTCCTCAAATACGGGGCTGTAGGTCGTATCCGCATAAGCATAAGTTGTGTAGGTCGTTTTATCGGTAAGAAGCTTGCCGTTTGAATACCAGCCTACAAACATAGCGTCTGCCGCGGGCTCAGCCGTAAGTGTATAGCTTGAAACATAAGGAACGGTTTTTGCTTCGGAAGGAACACCTTCACTTATCGGCTCGTCATTGAGTTTAACTGTGCCGAGATCCGAACCCATAACCGTAATCTGAACGCCAAGTGCCGGAAGCGTAATATGCTCGCTTTCTATAACTTCGTTGCAGACCGAACATCTTGTAACAAGGTCATAGCCGCCGTCTTCACCGCGTGTCGGCTCAATTTCGTTTTCCTTTTGCTGAGGCAGCGGATTGTGATACTGCAAATCAAACGCATAAACGCCCGCACGGTCGTTTACGGTAATCGTTGTTGGAGCTTCGGGATCAACAAGCTGCCAGCCCTCCGGAATTTCGGCATTGAGACTGTAATCATCGAACGGAACATTTACTGTTTTGTTTTCAACAGTCCATGCAACCTGATTGCCCGAGGAATCATTAACGCTGTAAGTTGCTCCGTCTATCGGATCGCCCTGACAGTTGGATACATTTACGTTGATGTCAACGAAATATCTGTTGTCTATATATTTCCAATCTTCCGTTACTTCGTCGGTAATTTGGCTGTTTATATCCTTAACCGTCTGACCGATAGCAGCTGCCAGGTCATCATACTGCTCATAGTAGTCGTTTATCTGCGACTTGATTCTGTTGAGAACATTTGCCGTTGCATTGTCTTCACCGAATATCTCTCCGAGGAAGTTGACAACATTGTCTATAACCGTGTTTGCATACTGATCAAATGTATCAAACGCATCGCCGAGCGTTTCTTTAACCTGGTCGAATTCTTCTTCTGAGACAAGGATTTCTTTAAGATTGATTCCGAACTGATTGTTGAGCGCGTCAACAATAACCGGGAACAATACACCGGCAGTAACCTGCGCAGTAACGTCATTTGTCAAAACAAATGTATAGATAAGAGAATTTCTCTCATATCCATATGGCGCTTCGCTCTCAAGCATAATATAAGCGCCTGCGCGGAAACCGGTGTGAACATTGATTACCGCTGTCATACCGGCAAGACTGTCGAGCAGAGGAAGATATTCATCGGGAATTACGCTTCCGAAATAGGTCTGAAGAACCTCCGCGAGCTGAGCACCCGTAACACCGCTGTTGGTTATTGTTCCGAGAATATTCAGCATATTCTTTGAATTGTTCAGTTCAACAAGACCTGTCTCATCGGATTTAGAAGTTAAAATTGCAGGAATCGTAATTTCCGAAAGTGCGTCTCCGCCGAGATTAACTATTGAAAGGATAAGACCGAGAATTGTGCCGACATCGAGATTCGACCAATCCGCACTTGTCAGCTGCTGAATGATGCTCTGTATATCAATACTGCCTATGGAATTTATTCCGGCCTGAGCAATGTCTCTTACAAACTGGAGAAGCGCGTCTCTTTCAATCAGCATAAAGCTTGCGCCCTGAACAGGCTCGCCGTTCTGATCCACCTTTGTGAAATTGATTGAGATACTGTTGTTCTTGAATACCTTAAAGGACTTAACAAAGTTATATGTGTTGTTTGTTAAAGCCGTATAGTCTCCAAAATCGGACTTTGCAAAATTATCTCCCGTAACAGCAGCGTCCGTTCTGGCGACCTCAAATGAATACGCAGTTTTATCCACAATGTATCCATCCTGACCGCCTGTCTGACGAACGGTATATGAGCCGTGCTTTAATCCGGAGAAAACATATTTTGTAAATCCTATAGTTCCTACAACGGGAATTGTGAAGCTTGCGTCTTTTACTTCAAGATTGTAATCCTCACCTTGTGTAAGCGGAGTTCCAAGCATATCGCAAACCTCAAAGGACGCGCCCTCAAACGCTACGGGATTGAGTCCGTCATAAAGCATAAAATCAACTGTGAAGCTTCCTGTCGGAGCCGGAGCAAATACTGCGTCAAAAGCAATTTCCTTGCTTGCGGAAACATCAACCGCTCTGTAAACAGACGTCTGTTCCGTGACCTCTGTAAAGGAGATTGCGTTTACTTTATATTGAAGGGTTTCGGTATTATCACTCCACATAGACTGATCGGGAAGCTGTGCAGTAACATCCTCAGCAAGAACGGCTTTTTTGCCTGTCTGCGCCTCAATGTTTTCTGTAAGAATTCTGTAGGCAAGTCTTGTCATACTTGTTTTAACATTACTAATGCAGGTTTCTCTTGCCGTTTGTTTTTTAGTGAAAACTCCATTGACGCTTTCAGTTGTTTCTACATCGGCGCCAAGATCATATCCGTCTATTTGAACGGAAACATTCGCATTAAAGGTATATGTTTTAAACAAACTGTTGCCTGATTCTGAATAGCTTTTATCAATGTTATAAGTCATATTATACTCATTGAGAGAATCCGTTACATATCGGTAATCTTTTTGCTCAAATGAATATGTTGTTTTAATTCCCTCTTTACGGACGGCGTCAAAAGCCGTAACATTGGTAAGCTGAGAATCGTCATACGTGTTTCCCTCTGAATCAACATACTCGGTAACGGTCAGATTTGTTCCGTTATCTGTCGCCTTGTTGAATTCCTCAGAGGAAATTTTTGTTTCCTCCGCGCCGTTGACCGACACATAATACTCCTTGGAGATAAGCTCGCCCGTCTGCGCTTCGGTTTCACTTAAAAGAGCGTACTTATCGTTATCGTAAGTCATTCTTTTTATACTGTAAGATGACCCATCGGCAACATCATCAAGAACAGCGCTTACATCATACGGCATAGTGAGCATACCGTCCGTAATATTGTAAGTACTGCCATCGCTGCCCGTTGCCGTTCCGTTAAACGGTTCGCCATTGATTTCAACGTAGTAGGTAAATTCAATACCCTCATCAATAACGGTGTCGTCCTGTGCGCTTACATTTGACTTGATTGTAATCCCTGCGTCATCAGCCGCAAAGGATACAAAAGGCAGACTGCAAACCACAAGAAGAAGCGAAAGCAGAAGCGCCATACTTCGTTTAAAAGGCTTTTTCTTCATTTTTTCTACCACCTCAAATATTTTATTTTGACAGCCGGAGAAATCCGGACTGTCCGCGCGGCGAAAGGCGCATTCATCAACGTGATACTTCACCCGAAGCAAATCCGTATCAGTCAATACGCTGTATTCCTTCGCCGCTTTCTTCAATATAATGATATAACATTTTGTTCAAACATCGTAAAATTTTTTATAAAAAATTTAAGAATTTTATCCAATACGACGAAAAACGCAATTAAAAATTGTTAAAAAACACAAAATTTTATATAGCCCTTCAAAGCAATATGTTAAATAGTGTAAAAATTTATTTTTTATGCTTGAAGATATATACAGAATTGGATATAATATTTGTTGGTAATTTTAGATAAAAAAGGCTTTGCGCGCAGAAGCGGATTTAATCCTTCCGCGGCGCAGTCAGCCAATCTGAAAGGAGTATAAAAATGACTTATTCACACGAAGTTGAACAGATGTGTACCGTCAAAAAGGGTCCGCATCACGGTCCTGCTCCGATTCCGGAGGAGGGGAAATGGGTAAAAGCATACCAGATCGGCGATATAAGCGGATTCTCACACGGTATAGGTTGGTGCGCACCTCAGCAAGGCGCCTGCAAAATCAGCCTTAATGTGAAAAACGGTATCGTTGAAGAAGCTCTTGTTGAAACGATCGGCTGCTCAGGTATGACGCATTCAGCTGCCATGGCGGCTGAAATATTGCCGGGTAAAACTCTTCTTGAATGTCTCAACACAGACCTTGTCTGCGACGCGATAAACGTTGCCATGAGAGAAATTTTCAAACAACTCGCTTACGGTCGTTCACAGAGCGCGTTTTCGGAGGACGGACTTGTTGTCGGCGCGGCGCTTGAAGATCTCGGAAAAGGTCTTCGCAGCCAGGTGGGTACGATGTTTTCAACAAAGCGCAAGGGTGTTCGCTATATGGAAATGGCAGAGGGCTATGTTACACGTATGGCGCTTGACGAAGAGGGCGAGGTTATCGGCTATGAATTCGTAAAGGTGGGCAAAATGCTTGAGGACATCCGCCACGGCAAAACACCCGATGAAGCGTACAAGGCAAATATCGGCAGCTATGGCAGATTTGCAAACGCGGCTAAATATATCGACCCGCGTGAGGAATAAGATAAGGAGGAACGTAAAATGGCAAACGATGTAAAATTTGAAGGCATGGAAAGACGACTTGCCAAAATCGAAAAATGTCTTGCGGAATACGATCTTTCAAGTCTTGAGGAAGCAAGGGATTTATGCCTTGCAAAAGGCATTGATGTTGACGCTATAGTTAAAGGCGTTCAGCCCATCGCGTTTGAAAATGCAAGCTGGGCATATACTCTCGGTGCGGCCGTTGCAATCAAAAGCGGCGTTAAAACAGCCTCGGAAGCGTCGGAAAAAATCGGTATCGGTCTTCAGGCATTCTGTATTCCCGGCTCTGTTGCAGAGCAGAGAAATGTAGGTCTCGGTCACGGCAACCTCGGCGCAAGACTTCTCAGCGAAAACACAAAGTGCTTTGCATTCCTTGCGGGTCATGAAAGCTTTGCCGCTGCGGAAGGCGCTATCGGCATTGCCCGCACGGCAAACAAGGTCCGCAAAGAACCTCTGCGCGTAATCCTTAATGGTCTCGGAAAGGACGCGGCATATATTATTTCAAGAATCAACGGGTTTACCTATGTGAAAACAGAATATGATTTTTATTCGGGAGAACTCAAAATTGTCGAAACAAAAGCTTTTTCAGACGGCGAGAGGGCTGCCGTTAAGTGCTACGGTGCAAACGATGTTCTTGAAGGCGTTGCAATTATGAAAGAGGAGGGCGTTGATGTTTCCATCACAGGAAATTCCACGAACCCGACAAGATTCCAGCATCTCGTTGCAGGCACATACAAGAAATGGGCAATTGAAAACGGAAAATCGTACTTTTCCGTTGCTTCAGGCGGCGGTACTGGACGTACTCTTCACCCCGACAATATGGCGGCAGGTCCTGCTTCCTACGGTCTGACAGACTCTATGGGCCGTATGCACGGCGACGCTCAGTTTGCGGGTTCTTCGTCCGTTCCCGCTCACGTTGAAATGATGGGACTTATCGGTATGGGCAACAACCCGATGGTCGGCGCAACGGTTGCAACGGCAGTTGCGGTTGAAGAGGCTATGAAATAAGCCGGTTTATTAATCAAATATACTAAGAGAGCGGCGCAGCTGACTGCGCCGCTTTGAATTTTTGAGAATTTTGAATTTTTGAGAATATGTTTGCACACCGCTTATATTGACAAAAATTCAGGGATATGATATTTTTAACTAAATAAAATAATAATCCTGCATGAGAAAAAATATGGAAAATAATTTAAATAAAACTGCATATGATATGCTCTATCTTGCCTCCTGCGCAATCAACGGATACACGCCTGATTTAAAGCTGCTGAAAAGTAACGATTTAAAATGTCTGTATGATTTCTGCAATTACCACAGCATGACAAGCATTGTTTATTATGCGCTCAATTCCTGCGGCGTATTTGACCGCTGTGAGGATAAGGAGCTTGCAAGGCTCTGGAAAATTGCCTCGGCAAAGGCGAGCCACAGGGAAATCCTCTTTGATGAGGAACGCAAAAGAATAACAGACTTTTTTGAAAAAAACAATATATGGTATCTGCCGCTCAAAGGTATTATTTTTAAAACGCTTTATCCTGCTGCCGGGATGCGCCAGATGGCTGACAACGACATCCTTTTTGACAAAACACGAAGTGACGAAGTCATCAGGTTTATGAAGTCTCTCGGCTATTCCGCTGAATTTGAAAAAAACGGGATTCACGGAATTTATATGAAACCCCCGTCCTATACTTTTGAGCTGCACACTGCAGTCTTTGCCAAATCGCACGGGGACAGGCTGTATCAGTATTCCAACCGGTTTAAGGAAATAATGATAAAAAATGAAAACGGTTGCGGCTATCATCTGAGCGACGATGATTTTTACGTCTATTTCACCGCTCACGAATACCGCCACTATGTCTCAAGCGGAACAGGTCTGCGTTCTCTTATGGACCGCTATGTGTATGTCACCTTAAAGGGCGAAAGCCTCAATTGGAATTTTATTCATTCTCAGCTCAAAGCGCTCGGAATCGATGAGTTTGAGGAACAGAGCCGCACGCTTGCGATGAAGATTTTTTCCAAACCGCCACATTTCTGCAATGCTGAGCTTGATTCCAAAGAAAGAAAAATGCTTAGCTACTATGCCTCAAGCGGAACGCACGGCTCTCATGGAAACAATCTGAACAACAGTCTGAAAGCCATTCAAAATAACGACAAAGAAATAACTTCAGCCACGAAGCGAAAATATCTTATGAGAAGGCTTTTCCCCGGCATCGAGTGGTACAAAGATGCCGCCCCCTTCTGTTATAAGAACAGATGGGCAATACCGTTTTTCCTCGTTTACAGATTTTTTAAGGGCATATTCACACACGGAAGCTATTTAATCGGCGAGTTGAAATTTCTTTTTTTCAAAAAATAATGTCTACTGCCGTGTTTTTCCGCGGCATTTAAATCATTCATATAAATCCAAAAAGAGAGTGCCTTTTTAAAGACATTCTCTTTTTTGAAGTTTATATCATTCACGGAACACCCTATTTCCGTCTTGTTTTTGGGAATGAATGCCGTACGCCTTGACATCGGTTTTCAGGCAGGACTGACATAGACCGCAAAACATTTCCATTTATAAAAGTTAAAAACAAAAAGGCAAAGCGTTTTTGGCTCTGCCTTTTGATTGTCAATCCATTTTAATTTCATGTACCCAGCATTCGGGTCCTTCAATCGTACCCATTTGAATGCCTGTCAGCGTATCATACAGTTTTTTGGTAACAGGCCCCATTTCATCCATTCCGCTCGGCAAGCAGATTTCTTTTCCGTGGTCAACAATTTTGCCTACAGGGCTAATAACTGCCGCTGTTCCGCAAAGCCCGCACTCGACAAAGTCCTTAACCTCTTCAAGGGCGACCGGACTGTGTTCTACTTTTATTCCGAGAAGCTCCTCGGCAACAACACATAGTGAGCGCCTTGTGATGGACGGAAGAATGGAGTTTGATTTCGGAGTAACAATCGTGCCGTCCTTTGTTACAAACAGGAAGTTTGCGCCGCCTGTCTCCTCAACATACGTTCTTGTTGCCGCGTCAAGATACATATTCTCATCATAGCCCTGATTATGAGCGTCGACTATCGCATAAAGGCTCATTGCGTAGTTAAGACCTGCCTTGATATGTCCTGTTCCGTGGGGAGCGGCACGGTCGAAATCGCAAACGCGGATCGTAATCGGCTTTGCACCGCCTTTGAAATACGGGCCAACGGGTGTGCAAAAAATTCTGAACTGATATTCATCGGCAGGCTTAACGCCTATTACCGAATTTGAACCGAACATAAACGGGCGGATATAGAGAGTGGCGCCCGAGCCGTACGGAGGAACCCACGCCGCGTTTGCCCTTACGACTTCCTCAACGGCTTCAATGAACCTGTCTGCGGGGAAAACAGGCATTTGCAATCTTTTTGCCGATTCCGCCAGACGTGCGGCATTAAGATCCGGACGGAAGCAGACGATTCTTCCGTCAGCCGTAGTGTATGCTTTCAAGCCCTCAAAAACAGTCTGCGCATACTGAAGTACACAAGCGCATTCGCTCATTTTTATTTCCGGGTCGGTTGTAAGGGTGCCGCTGTCCCATTTACCATCCTTAAAATCAGAAACAAATCTGTAATCGGTGGGCATATAGCCAAAGCCGAGGTTTGACCAATCAATATTTTTCTTTTCCATAGCATTGACTTCCTCTCAAAAAATTACTGATTCAATTTTACCACCAATATTTTACACTGTCAACAAGTATAAAAACTATATTTTGTTTTCCGCACGGAAATATATTGAACTTATGAGGAATATTATTCCATTTTTCTATTGATAAAACATAGATGAAGATATATAATACTTTTGTATTTAACCGATAGGAGGATTTTTTATGATAAAAGTAACGGACAGTATAAAATACATCGGAGTCAACGACAGGGATATTGACCTTTTTGAAAGTCAGTACGTTGTCCCAAACGGAATCTCCTATAACTCATACGTTATTCTTGATGAGAAAACGGCTGTAATGGACACGGTGGACGCAAGAAAAGCGGACGAATGGCTCAATAATCTTGAAGCGCAGCTCAACGGAAAGTCTCCCGATTATCTTGTAATAAATCATCTTGAACCCGATCACGCTTCAAATATTCAGCTTCTTACCGAGAAATATCCGTCAGTAACGCTTGTCGGAAACGCAAAGACCTTTGCAATGCTTCCGCAGTTTTTCGATATAGACGACGCAGTGAAAAAGCTCACCGTCAGGGAGGGAGACACCCTTTCTCTCGGAAGTCACACGCTTTCATTCATAATGGCGCCGATGGTTCACTGGCCCGAGGTTATGGTCACATATGAAAGCAGCGAAAAGGTGCTTTTCTCCGCAGACGCGTTCGGTAAATTCGGCGTTCTTGACTGCGATGAAGACTGGGCCTGCGAGGCAAGACGCTATTATTTCAATATTGTAGGGAAATACGGCGGCCCTGTTCAGACGCTTCTAAAAAAAGCTTCGGCACTTGATATTGACATCATCTGTCCTTTGCACGGTCCGATTCTCTCAGAAAATCTCGGCTATTATCTCAATCTGTATAACATTTGGTCCTCATACGGCGTTGAATCCGAAGGCGTTTTCGTTGCTTACGCCTCCATTCACGGAAACACAAAAAAGGCAGCGCTCAAGATGAAAGAAATTCTTGAAGAAAAGGGTTGTCCCAAGGTTGCAGTTTCCGATCTTTCACGCGATGATGTTGCCGAGGCGGTTGAGGACGCTTTCAGATACGGAAAAACCGTGCTTCTCGCGTCAAGCTATGACGGCGGCGTATTTCCTCCAATGGAAAACTTTCTTTATCATCTTAAAAGCAAGGCATTTCAAAACAGAAAAATCGGTATTGTTGAAAACGGCTCCTGGGCGCCGAGTGCCGCAAGAGCCATGACGGCAATTCTTGAGAGCATGAAAAACATTGTAATATGCGAAAACAAGGTTACCATTAAATCGACGCTTAAAGATGACAACATCAACGGATTGGAAGCTCTCGCCGATGAAATTCTTGCGTGAATTCAAATGAAACAACTCCCGATAAGCAATATCGGGAGTTCTTTTGTATGATCCAAACCGTTTTTCCATAGTTTGCTGTTTATTTCTTTCTTATTGCCCAGAGATTCTTTATTTGACCCTCTATTCGTCGTATGTCCATTTTCTTTCGGAATTTTTATAGCTGTTGGGATCATTCACTGACAGTTCGCCGTCACTGTATCCTGTAAGAACGATAAAATGACCGCTTGATGTGAAATCTCCCGGCCCCATTGAACAGATTATCGGATTCCCGGCTTCAAGATTTTTTATAATCCTGTTTTTATCAAGCGGCAGCTCTGTAACGTCAAATCCGAGCTTTCTTCCGCCCTCGCTTATAAGCGTCCATGATGAGCCTTTCCCCTGTTTCCCTTTAAGCTCGTATCCGTTATCGCACGCAAATTCAATAATTTTATCGGGCGACATATCAGGGCTCTTGGTAAGATAATATGCCGCCATTGACAGGCACACAGGACCGCAGCCCGTAAGGCCCGCCGGCTCGCCGCTGTATTCAATATATCCCCAGCGCCCGTCCCACTGCATAAAAAGCGGAACCGTTTCACTGTCCTTATATTCAGACATATCAACCTTATGGTTTTTGCCATGCTCTTCGGGATATTTCAAAACAAAATCCTTTGTCTCACCGTTTCGCTCAAGCAATTCTATAAGACTTTCGGGATATTCTCCGTAATCTATCCCGTGCTTATCGGCGTATTTTTTTATAATTTCCTCCGCGCTGCCTTGTATATATTCGGTATCGCCGCTCTGAATGCCGCCATTCAGACAAAGCGCAAATACCACCGCTGCAGCAACTGCGGCAAGCACAAGAAAAGCGGCTGACAATTTTAATTCTTGTTTTCTGTCTTTTTTCATTATTCTCCTCCGAAAACAGTCATTGTTCGTATTTATTGTCTTTGATAACAAATATTATACAAACGCAAACGTTTCAAAGAATAAAGAAAAAATGAAGAATTAATTAAGATACAGAACGATTTTATTTTCTCTAAGCGTTTTCTGAACGTCTATCACTCTCTGATTTTCCGATCCTCTGAATTTCAGAGTGATTTTTTTCAGTTCTTTCACAAATCTTCCGTCCACCAGAACGTCAAGAAGCGACAACAGCTCAAGTGAAATGTCAGTATATGCCCGCGATTTTTCCCTGCCTATAATTTCCTCAAATGTAAATCCGCTGTAGCACCAGATGGTTTTGCCCGGAAACGCTTTTTTGAATTCCTTTAAAAAATCAAGCAGTTCCCTTTGATTTTCAGGTTCAAACGGTTCTCCGCCGAGAACGGAAATTCCTGCAATCCACGACGGCTTTACCGAATCTGTTATTTCCTTTTTCACTTCATCGTCAAACGCTCTTCCGTAGGAAAAATCCCACGCTATCTCATTGAAGCAGTCGGGGCAGCGGTGACGGCAACCCGAAACAAAAACAGAAGTGCGCACACCCTCGCCGTTTGCAATATCATTTGTTTTAATTTCAGCAATATTCATAACACGATTATTTACGGGAGTCGAACAGTAAATTCTCGACTCCCGCTTCCCTCATTTACTATCTTTAAAACTTACAGATGAAGAACTCTCTCCTTAATTTCCTGTGTTCTCCCCTGATTCCAGAACTGCGTTCCTATATATCCGCAAGTACGGCGCGCGACATTCATCTTATCCTGATCCTCATTTCCGCAGTTGGGACATCTCCAGATAAGCTTGCCCTCGCCGTTATCAACAACCTGAATCTCGCCGTTATAACCGCAGCACTGGCAGTAATCGCTCTTTGTGTTCAGCTCGGCATACATAATATGGTCGTAAATATACTGCATAACGCTGAGAACAGCCGGAATATTATCCTGCATATTCGGAACTTCAACGTAGCTGATTGCACCACCGGGAGAAAGACGCTGAAATTCAGCCTCAAACGAAAGTTTTTTGAATGCGTCTATCTCTTCCGTAACATGAACGTGATAGCTGTTTGTGATATAGTTCTTATCTGTTACACCCGGGATTTTACCGAATCTCTTTTGCAGACATTTCGCAAATTTATACGTTGTTGACTCAAGAGGCGTTCCGTAAACGGAAAAGTCTATGTTTTCCTTCTCTTTCCAGCCCTTGCAGGCGTCATTCATTTTTTGCATAACCGAAAGGGCAAAATCCTTTGCCTCAGAGTCGGTATGACTCTTGCCGGTCATATATTTAACACATTCATAAAGTCCCGCATAACCGAGAGAAATGGTTGAATATCCGCCGTAAAGCAGTTTGTCTATAACCTCGCCCTTTTTGAGCCTTGCAAGCGCGCCGTACTGCCACAGGATCGGAGCGACATCGCTGGGTGTCCCGAGAAGTCTGTTATGGCGGCACATAAGCGCACGGTAGCACAAATCGAGCCTTTCGTCAAATATATTCCAGAACTTTGTCATATCGCCGCCCGAGGAGCAGGCAATATCAACAAGATTAAGCGTTACAACACCCTGATTAAATCTGCCGTAATATTTCGGCTTATTCGTTTCGGGGTCAACATAAGGGGTGAGGAATGAACGGCATCCCATACAGGTGTAAACATTGGAATTTCCGTTTTTATCTATTTTAAGCTCTCTCATTTTCTTTGCCGAGATATAGTCGGGCACCATGCGCTTTGCCGTACATTTTGCGGCAAGACAGGTTACATCCCAATACTTTGAGCCTTCGGTAATATTGTCCTCGTCAAGAACATAAATAAGCTTTGGAAACGCAGGAGTAATCCATACGCCGCTCTCATTTTTAACACCCTTTATGCGCTGGTGAAGAACTTCTTCAATGATAAGCTTCAGGTCATCCCTGAGCTGTCCCTCCGGCACCTCGTCAAGATACATAAATACGGTTACAAAGGGAGCCTGTCCGTTTGTGGTCATAAGTGTGATAACCTGATACTGAATCATCTGCACGCCGCGGTTTATTTCTTCTTTGACGCGTATTTCCGTTATTCTGCTTATCTGCTCTTCGGTAGGCTCAATTCCCGCAGTCTCAAGTTCTTTCCTTACCTCTTTTCTGAACTTCTGACGGCTCAGGTCAACAAAAGGTGCAAGATGCGAAAGACTTATGCTCTGTCCGCCGTACTGACTTGAAGCAATTTGAGCTATAATCTGCGTTGCGATATTGCAGGCTGTTGAGAATGAGTGCGGCTTTTCTATCATCGTTCCGCTTATGACCGTTCCGTTCTGGAGCATATCTTCAAGATTAACGAGATCGCAGTTGTGCATATGCTGGGCAAAGTAATCGGCATCGTGAAAATGAATAATTCCCTTTTCATGCGCCTCAACAATATCGGGAGGAAGAAGAATACGCTTTGTGAGATCCTTTGACACCTCTCCTGCCATATAATCGCGCTGAACGCTGTTCACAGTCGGGTTCTTGTTTGAATTCTCCTGCTTTACCTCTTCATTGTTGCATTCGATAAGCGTAAGTATTTGATTGTCTGTCGTGTTCGCCTTGCGTATAAGCGTGCGGTTGTAACGGTACTTAACATACCGCCTTGCAACATCAAACGCGCCCTGTGCCATGATCTGGTTTTCAACAATATCCTGAATTTCCTCCACGGAAAGGGCGCGGTTTGCCTTTTGCATTTTGAATTCAACGTACTCTGCAATGTCGTTTATCTGCGACGCGGTAAGTTCCTCCTTATCGCCGGCAGCGTTTGCTTTTGTTACGGCTACTATAATCTTGCTTAAATCAAAATCTGCTTCTGAGCCGTTCCTTTTGATAATCTTCATTTTCATTACTCCAATTGCTAATTGTTACAAAATGGTTACATATTTTTTCAGTGCTTCTTCATCATACCAAAATATTGTTGCACTGTCAATACATTTTTGAAAAAAAGTACAATATATTGTGTAATTTTTTTGTTTTTTCAAAAAAATCAACGATATGTAGATTCTGCTTTTCACAGTCGCAATTTGCTGTTTTTTGGCTTAAATTCTAAAAAATTCTATTGCTCTGCGTGATTTTTTCTCAAATATTACAAAAGTGTTAAATACAAACTGTATAATGTTCCTACGTTTCGCTGTTGCCACAATATATTTGTATAAATATTGGATTGTACACAATATATTGTGGTTTTTGTGCAAAATATACATAATTATTACCAAAGATTATACTTTTTTTTAGTTTCATTCGGTTGCATTAGCAAATCATCTTTGTTATTATATCATTGCGCCGAAAAAATCTCGTTAAACCGGCTGCTTAATGTTATATACATTATTATTATGCTCCGCGTGAAAGGACTGTGGCTCAAATGAAAAATGCCTGGAGAAATTTTAAAACAGGTGTATGGTGCGAAGAAATAAACGTGCGTGACTTCATAAACAAAAATTATACCGCTTTCAGCGGAGACGCTTCGTTTCTTGAATTGCCGACAGAAAGAACAAAGCGCGTAAGTGAAAGGCTCAACAGTCTGCTTAACGCCGAACATGAAAAGGGCGGCGTGCTTGATGTTGACACTTCAAAGGTCATTACGCTGCTTTCACACAAACCGGGCTATCTCATTAAAGAGGACGACATCATTGTCGGACTTCAGACGGACGAGCCGCTCAAAAGAGGTGTTTCTCCTTTTGCGGGCTACAGAAACGCTGTTCAGGCGTGCGAAGCATACGGCTATAAAATCTCCGACAAAATCAGGGACGAGTTCCTTTACAGAACAACGCATAATACAGGTGTTTTCCGCGTTTATACAGATACAATGAAAAAGGCGCGCCACGCAGGAATACTGACAGGTCTGCCCGACGCCTATGCGCGCGGAAGAATAATCGGAGATTACCGCCGCATTGCGCTTTACGGTATGGATGATCTGATTGAGCAAAAAAAGCTCGACAAAAAGGCTCTCGGCGAAAAGGACGTCCTTGACGCGGAAACGCTCCAGCTTCTTGAGGATCTTGCAAAGCAGATAGAATTTATGGAGCAGCTCAAATGTATGGCGCTCGACTACGGATTTGATATTTCCGCTCCGGCACAAAATGCGCGGGAAGCAATCCAATGGCTCTATTTCGGTTATCTCGGAGCGGTAAAAGAGCAAAACGGCGCTGCGAACTCAATAGGCAGAATAGCCGAATTTATAGACTGCTATATTGAAAGAGATTTTGCCGAAGGCACTCTTGATGAAAAGGGCGCTCAGGAACTTATTGATGATCTTATCGTAAAGCTGCGCCTTGTTCGCCATCTGCGCACTCCCGAATACAATGAGCTTTTCGCAGGCGATCCCGTGTGGGTGACCTGCTCTCTCGGCGGCGTAACTGAAGACGGAAAGCATATGGTTTCAAAAACCTCCTTCCGTATTCTTCAGACGCTCTACAACCTCGGACCCAGCGCAGAGCCCAATATTACAGTGCTTTGGAGCACTTCCCTTCCGCAAGGGTTCAAGGATTTCTGCGCCAAGGTTTCAATAGACACGGATTCCATTCAGTATGAAAATGACGATCTTATGAGAAAAACATACGGTGACGACTATGCCATTGCCTGCTGCGTATCCGCTATGAAAGAGGGCAAGCAGATGCAGTTTTTCGGAGCGCGCTGCAACCTTGCTAAGATTCTTCTGTTGGCGCTCAACGGCGGCAGAGACGAAATCATGGGTGAACAGATTGCTCCCGAAAGGAAGCCGTTTGACGAAAAGCCGCTTGTTTATTCCGAAGTCCTAAAGGCGTACAAGGAATATCTTTCATGGATGGCGCATCTTTATGTGAACACTATGAACGTTATCCACTATATGCACGATAAATATGCTTACGAAAGGCTTATGATGAGCCTTCACGATACCAATGTTGAGCGCCTTATGGCATTCGGCGTTTCGGGTATGAGCGTTGCCGTTGATTCTCTTTCGGCAATCAAATACGCACGGGTAACTCCGATAAAAGACAGTCGCGGATTGATAACCGATTTTAAAGCCGAAGGTGAATTCCCCAAATTCGGTAACGACGATGACAGAGCAGACACTATAGCAAGCGAGCTTATGCACTACTTCTACGGCGAGCTGTGCAAAACCCCTGCTTACAGAGGCGCCAAGCACACGCTTTCCATTCTGACAATTACGTCAAACGTTATGTACGGCAAAAAAACAGGAGCGACTCCAGACGGACGCGCGGCAGGAGAGCCGTTCGCTCCGGGAGCAAATCCTATGCACGGCAGAGACAAAGAAGGCGCGCTCGCATCTCTCAACTCAGTTTCAAAGCTTGATTACGACTGCTGCCGTGACGGAATTTCAAACACGTTTTCTATAACGCCCGAGGCGCTCGGAAGCAATACGGAAAACAGAATCAGAAATCTGACGTCAATGCTTGACGGTTATTTTGAGCAGGACGCGCACCATCTCAACGTAAACGTTCTCAACCGTGAAAAGCTTATTGCGGCAATGAACGACCCCACACTTTATCCCTCGCTCACAATCCGTGTATCAGGCTACGCTGTAAACTTCAACAAGCTCACACGTGAAAAGCAGGAGGAGGTCATTTCCAGAACCTTCCACACTTCAATGTAACCAAATCATAAAATAAGTGCTGACTTGTTTTCAAGTCAACGCTTATTTTTTATCTGTTCTTCCAACTAAGTAATCAATTGATGTGTTATAATAATCTGCCAATTTCCAAAGCAGCGAAATAGGGATTTCTCTTTTCTCATTTTCATATTGTGAGTAAGTGTTTTGCCTTACATTCAATATTTTTGCAAGCTCCGCTTGCTTAATATCATTATCTTCTCTTAAATCTTTTAATCTCAAATAATCACCCTGAAATATTATTACAAATAATTTTATAATATCTCGCTTTGAGATATTGACATATATCTCATTTTGTGATATACTCTGCCTGCAATAAAAAATTTTAAGGAGAGAGGATTTTCATGAAAACTTGCCAAACCTGTGGAAAAATTTTAAAGGATTCAATGGAAGAATTTACAGTAAATGGAATTTTACAATGTGAAAATTGTGCTTATCCAAACAACTCAACAGAAAATGACACTAAAAAAGAAAGTGATAAGGTTTCAAATTCATGGATTAGTATTTTAAAAACAGTTAGTAAAATAAATATTATTGTGGGAATAATTGCAAGTTTAGCATTAGGAATATGTGTCTACCAACTTATTTACAGTGACGCCGCAATTATTTTTGCAGGAATAACCTTTATAACAGGAGTTATATTAACTATATTGAGTGAAGCTTTAACAATGGTGTTTGTTGAATTAGCAGAGGATATTTCAATAATACGCTACATAATCAATAAAAAATAAATTGGTCACAAAGTCTATTAAAATTTGTTGAATTTCCATTTACTTTGTGTTATTCTTTTGCTACGGATAATCAATTGACAAACAGACCTATTATATTTTGGAGAAAAATATGGCAGACATACATTCCTTTGAAAGTCTTGCCGCACTTGACGGCGAGGGAATACGTTACGGCGTGTTTTTCACAGGCTGTCCTCTCAGGTGCATTTTCTGCCACAATCCCGACACGTGGTTTAAAAGCGGCAGCAATTATTCCCCGGAGGAGCTTGTCGGAAAAATAAAAAGATATAAACCCTATTTTAAAAATGGCGGAGGCGTTACGTTTACAGGAGGCGAACCGCTGCTGAACGCTGCTTTTATAAATGAAGTTTCACCGCTTTTAAAGGAACAGAATATCGGCTACTGCCTTGACACATCGGGTGCGGTTCCATTGAATGACGACGTTAAAAAGTGTCTGGACAATGCGGATATGGTCATTCTTGACGTAAAATTCTGCGATAAGAAAAAATACAATCAATATACGGGCGGCAATTTTGAATATTTCATTAAAGTTGGGAAATACTGCTCCGATACAGGCAAGCGTTTGTGGCTTAGAACAGTTGTTATCCCCGGAATAAACGACAGTGAAGAGGAAATCCGTCGTTACGCTGAATTTTCAAAACAGTTCAGATATGAAAGGTATGAACTTCTTGCATTTCACACAATGGGATTTTTTAAATATGAAAATCTTAATTTAAACAATCCTTTGAAAAACACACCGCCGCTTTCAAGTGAACGTCTTGCTCAATTGCAGAAAATGGTTGACAAGATTTAGCAAAGTCATTATAATATGAGTAACTTAATAAGTCAGGGGTGCCGCAAGGCTGAGATTATACCCTTCGAACCGTACGTTAGCACGGACGGCAGAGACTGTGTTGCTTTTGCATTATTGCGCCCCATCGCACTTATGGGGCGCTTTTCTTTTGACTTGTTGAGAAATAGAATTATACGAAAGGAAGAAAGCGTATGAAAGCAAGTGTGGCAATTCAGGTTTTGCCCGCAGTGGACAGTGAAGACGAGGTTATCAGAATAGTAGACGAGGTTATTGCTTATATAAAAAGCACCGGCCTTAACTGCTACGTCGGTCCGTTTGAAACCGCAATCGAGGGCGAAAGCTATGACGAACTTATGGAAATCGTGGCGAACTGCCAGAAGGTTGCAATCAAAGCCGGCTGTCCGTCTGTAAGCACGTATGTAAAGATTGTTTACAACCCGGAGGGCGAGGTGCTTACTATTGACAAAAAAGTTTCAAAGCATCACAAATAAAGCAGCGCCCATACTTGCACTTGCAGCCGTTATACTTATATGGCTTATATGCAGTGATTTTGAGATTGTGCCTGCGTATATGCTTCCGTCACCCGTTGATGTTGTGCGCGCATTTATCTCCAACTTCTCCATTATGATGGAGCAGGCAAAAATCACGCTTCAGGAAGCGATATACGGACTCGGGCTCGGAATCATTCTTGCGTTTGTGACCGCATCACTGATGGACAGATTCCCGTTCTTTTATAAGGCTGTTTATCCTGTTATGGTCATAACGCAGACGATTCCCACAATTGCGCTGGCTCCACTGCTCGTTTTATGGATGGGCTTTGGTATGGCACCCAAAATAACGCTGATCGTTATAACAACATTTTTCCCTATTTCCATAGGTCTTTTGGACGGTTACAAAAGCGCGGATTGCGACGAAATAAATATGATGCGTTCAATGGGTGCAAACAGATTACAGGTTTTCAGGCATATAAAGCTGCCGTCTGCAACAGGGGCATTTTTTTCAGGGCTGCGCATTTCCGCCTCCTATGCAGTTGTGGGCGCAGTTATATCGGAATGGCTCGGCGGTTTCAATGGTCTCGGTGTTTATATGACAAGAGTGAGAAAGGCATATGCGTTTGACAGAATGTTCGCCGTTATCGTTTTCATTTCCGTTATCAGTCTTTTGCTTATGGCGCTTATAGGCGTTTTGCAGAGGCTCGCAATGCCATGGGAAAGAAAAAAATTGAAAGGAAAAAAAGATCATGATTAAAAAAATAACAGCCGTTCTTCTTTCGGCGGCTATGCTTTTTGCTTTTGCCGCTTGCGGCAATACGGATACGGGCAACAACAATGGCGCGGATGCGCCAAAAACAGATATAACGGTCTGTCTTGACTGGACACCCAATACAAACCACACAGGTCTGTATGTTGCCCTTGAAAAGGGATACTACGACGAGGCAGGGCTTAACGTTACGATCGTTCAGCCGCCACAGGACAGCGGATCGGTTCAGGTATGTGCTTCCGGTCAGGCTCAATTTGCGATCGAGGCTCAGGATACGCTTGCCGCTTCCTTTGCTTCGGACACGCCGCTGGGCATAACAGCTGTTGCCGCCATTCTTCAGCATAACACATCGGGTATTATCTCCAAGGCAGGAAACGGCATGGACAGACCCGCAGGACTGACAGGCAAAACATATTTAACATGGGATTCTCCCACGGAACAGGCAATGCTTGAAAACGTTGTAAACGGCGACGGAGGTGACTGGAGCAAGGTCAATCTTGAACCGAACCTCGTTACCGACGAGGCACAGGATGTAAACATTAATCCCGACCATGCAATCTGGGTATTTTACGGCTGGGGCGGTATCAATGCCGAGGTAAACAATATTGACATCGACTATTTCTATTTTAAAGATATAAATCCGATATTTGACTATTACACTCCCCTCCTGCTTGCAAACAACGATTTTATAAACTCTGATCCCGATACTGTCAAAGCGTTTGTTGCCGCAACGTCAAAAGGTTACAACTACGCGGCGGAAAATCCTGAAGAGGCAGCAAATATTCTCATTGAATCAGATGATACAGGCGCGCTTACAGGCAGCGAAACGCTCGTAACGGAAAGCCAGAAATGGATTTCCGAGCAATACATCGCGGACGCTGACAAATGGGGTTATATTGATGCCGCACGCTGGAACGGGTTTTACGCGTGGCTCTGGGAAAATAAGCTTATCGAAAATGAAATCGGAACTGATTTCGGCTTCACAAACGAATTTCTGCCTGCATAGGAAATTTTAAAATGGAACTATTATCGGTCGATTCAGTAAAAAAAAGCTTCGGTGAAAAAAATGTTCTTGATGATGTTTCGCTGTCGCTGAAAAAAGGTGAGCTTATCAGTCTGCTCGGAGTGAGCGGCGCGGGTAAAACAACACTTTTCAACTGTATTTCCGGCATAATCATGCCTGACAGCGGCAGTATATTTCTTAACGGAGATAATATAACGGGTAAGCCCGGCTACGTAAGCTATATGCTTCAGAAGGATATGCTGCTGCCTTATAAAAAAATTATCGACAATGTTTCTCTGCCTCTTCTCCTTTCCGGTATGAAAAAAAAGCAGGCAAGAGCCGAAGCTGAAAAACATTTTGAGGAATTCGGGATTGACGGCACGGAAATGCTCTATCCCGACGAACTGTCCGGCGGTATGCGCCAGCGTGCCGCCCTGCTCAGGACTTATCTTGCTTCAAGCGGCGTAGCGCTCCTTGATGAACCATTCAGTGCGCTTGACACAATCACAAAATCGCAAATGCACAAATGGTATCTTTCCGTTATGGAAAAAATTGATTTGTCAACAATTTTTATAACGCACGATATTGATGAAGCAATCCTGCTCTCAGACAGAATTTTGATTCTATCAGGTTCGCCGGGAAGAATCACATATGAAATCGTGATAAGCGAAAAGCGGCCGAGGGACAAAAATTTTAATCTCACGCCGCAGTTTATCGGCTATAAAAAGCAAATCCTTGAAGCACTGGGAACAATATAAACATATAAAAAACCGCTTGGATAAATACCAAGCGGTTTTGATTTAATCAAAAATATGTTCCGGTTTAGCCAAGCTCTGAGAAATACTTGATTGTGCGAACCATCTGTGAAGTATAGCTGTTCTCGTTGTCATACCATGAAACAACCTGAACCTCATAAAGGTCATCACCAATCGGAAGAACCATCGTCTGAGTAGCGTCAAAGAGTGAGCCGTAACGCATACCGACAATGTCGGAAGAAACGATTTCGTCTGTGTTGTAGCCGAAGCTTTCCGTTGCGGCAGCCTTCATAGCGGCGTTGATTCCGTCAACAGTAACGTCCTTGCCCTTAACAACGGCCGTAAGAATTGTTGTTGAACCTGTGGGAGTGGGAACACGCTGCGCGGAGCCGATAAGCTTTCCGTTAAGCTCGGGGATAACAAGACCGATAGCCTTAGCCGCACCCGTTGAGTTCGGAACAATGTTTACAGCGGCAGCGCGTGAACGGCGAAGATCTCCCTTTCTCTGCGGACCGTCAAGAGTCATCTGGTCGCCTGTGTAAGCGTGAATGGTACACATAATACCGCTCTGAATTTCTGCAAAATCATTAAGAGCCTTTGCCATGGGTGCAAGGCAGTTTGTTGTGCAGGAAGCAGCGGAAATAACCGTGTCCTCAGCCTTGAGTGTTTCGTGGTTTACATTGTAAACGATCGTGGGAAGATCGTTGCCTGCGGGAGCAGAAATAACAACCTTGCGTGCACCTGCCTTAATATGAGCAGACGCCTTTTCCTTTGAGCAATAGAAACCTGTGCATTCAAGAACAACATCAACGCCGAGTTCTCCCCAGGGAAGCTCCGAAGCGTCTGCCTTTGCGTAGATTTCGATTTCCTTGCCGTCTACAACTATCGACGATTCTTTTGCCTCAACAGTGTCGGCAAGAGCATATTTGCCCTGTGAAGAATCATACTTGAGAAGATGAGCGAGCATCTTCGGGCTGGTAAGATCGTTGATTGCAACTACTTCATAACCCTCTGCGCCGAACATCTGGCGGAAAGCAAGACGACCGATGCGGCCGAAGCCGTTAATAGCAACCTTTACCATTGGAAAATACCTCCGAAAAAAATTTATTAAAATATTGTATCAATATTTTTTCGTAATATATTTTATACTGTTTGTCCCTGAATATCAAGAATTTTTTTCCATTTATTAAAGTTTGTTCATTCTAAACAAAAACAACATAAAAAGCGCGAAGCTTTATATCACTTTTTTGCCTTGGTTTTCCTTGCAAGCGTAATTACGGGAATAAGAGCGAACACCGCAACTCCTGCCGCCGCGAGAAAAATATGAGCGGTAGGTATCGTTTTAACAACTCCGAGTTCCTCATATGTGGCATCGTTTCCGGCAATTACGGCCGCTCCTATATATGGACCGACAATCATAGGGATAAGCACCTGAAACACCATTCTTACACCCTGAAAAAGTCCAACCTTATCCTTCGGTGTATAGTCTCTGATTGTGCCGCTGACTGTTGATGACGTTACAAGAAACGCACCCATCATAACAGAACCCATAATGATAATCGGAACAAGATTATCGCCCTTTGCAAAAAACATTCCCACAAATCCAAGAACAAGAATAATAATGGAAGGAATCATAAATTTAACCTTGCCGAATTTATCTATCGGCTTGCCGAGCAAAACAGATATAACGGCGGCAATGATGAGTATTGCACCGAGCGGAAGCGCATAGTCCGTTATGCCAAGGCATTTTTCAAGATAGATAATGATATACGGCATAAAGATCTGATATGCGATATTGAGAATACAGAAGGCTGAAAAGGTTATATAAAGCATTTTGTTGCTTTTAACAGTTGACGGTCTGAAGCCGTAGAGGATATTTTTAAAATAATTTTCATTGTTTGCCTTGATTCCCGGCTTATCCTTAATTATAAAAAATCCGAGCAGACCGCATACGCTTGTAAATCCGCCGACTATGTAAAAGAAAACATCCCACTTTCCCGCCTGCTTGAAGCCGTCAAGCACACCGAAAACAATCAGTATCGCGGCAAGAGGCATTGCCTGCATAACCGTCTCCGCCCTGCCGCGGTTTGTGTTGTCGGTAACATCGGTCACCCAGCTGTTAAATGCCGCGTCTGACGCCGTTGAACCGAAAAACGTCATAACACAGTCCATTATAACTATGAGCAGGGCCGCAGTCGAAACAGCGTTTACCGTGTGGAAAATTTTGCTTGTGTTTTCAACTGTTATAAGACCGAATGATGCGGTGACAATTCCCCATATAATATAGCCGAAGGTGATGAAAACCTTTCGTTTCCCCAGCTTATCGGAAAAAGCGCCCATAATGAGCGTCGTAACAGCGGCAGTTATCGCCGAAGCGGCAACCATTGCGGCAATATCGTTTGCCGTGCCGCCTATCACGTCGAAAAGGTAAACGTTGAAATACATATTTTCAATTACCCATGCAAGCTGACCGATTAGTCCGAAAAGGATTATACCCGTCCAAACCTTTCCGCCAAGCTTTGAAACCTTTGTATCAGACATAAGAATTCCCCCTCATAACTATTATGAGGGGAAACGTCCTTTTTGTCAAATATTTTCTTTGATGCAAATTTTTTCCGAAATCAAATGCTTTCTCCCGGAAGCTTAACAACCGCCTTGAACAGATCGCCGTCAATCGTTAAAATCAGTTCTCCTCCGTTCAATGTGCACAGTTCCTTTGCTATGGACAGCCCGAGACCGTTGCCGTCCTCGCTTCTTGACTTATCTCCGCGGACAAATCGCTCCGTGAGTTCATCTGCTGATATATTGAGCGGCTCTTTGGAAATGTTTTTGATTTCAAAATAACCGAACCCGCTGTCAGAATACACTCTTGCATAGACTCTTGTACCGGGTGCGGAATACTTCCTTGCGTTGGAGAGAAGATTTTCAAACACACGGTAAATCTTTGTTCCATCCGCAAAGACAATGTGTTTTTCCGTTGCCTCTTCAAACACTATTTTGAGATTGTTTTTCTCAATATCCGGGGTTTCCTCAACAATTGCCTGCGTGGCAAGCTCTCCAAGATCAAGCTTTGTTTTATTGATTGTAACGTTACCAGAGGCAACCTTTGACGCCTCTATCAAATCTTCAATAAGTCTTTTAAGCTTGATTGACTTATCATCAATAACCTCCATATATTTTTTTGCCGTTTCATCTTCTATATCGCATTTTTTCAGCAGATCAATATAATTGATGACGGACGTGAGCGGCGTTTTCAGATCGTGGGAAACATTTGTGATAAGCTCTGTTTTCGTGTGCTCGTCTTTAACCGCTTTCAACACGGCTTTTTGCAGCTCGGCATTTGTTGCTTCAAGGCTGCCTGCAAGAATTTTAAGACTTTCGGGGAATTTTTCAGTGTCCGACGTGAGCGGCTCTCTCTTTTCGCTTGCCGTTATTATCAGATCAAGTGATTTTATATAAGGTATCACCTTTTTACAGATAATCAACACGTCTGCTGTTATAAACATTGCTATAATCAATATGAAAATTACAATAGAAAAGCCGTAATCAAAGCCGTCCGCAACGAACATCAGCAGAATAATAACCGGTATTGACAGTGCGTTATAAAGCGTAAAAAGCAATACAGCAGCCACTGCGGATTTATCGAGCTTTTGCGGTTTAAATGCAAGGCTGCTCAAAGTTCTGCCCGTTTTTTTGAAAAATCTTCCGACACCTTTAACAATAATTTTTAAAGCATTGAATATAAAGCGGAACAACATAAATATCAGCGAGTTTTTGAATATATTGCTTCCCGCCTTAATGTTCCTTGCAAGGGCAGCGGCAAAATTGAGGAGAAGCAGATACATCGCAATAACTGCCGCGGCAAAAAGCATTTTGAACCAGGCGGTGTTCATAAAATTCTCAACGAACGCGTTATAGATTTCGTAATTGCCGTATCTTTTATAAATCAACGGTTCTGTCATTAATACAAGCGCAATCACCAATCCGGCGACGGCGCCGCCTGTCAGAGCCAAAAGCAGATCAATCGGGATTTTATCAACCACAGAGGTTTTAACTCCGTCTTCCGTGTTTCCTGCAAGGCGGACGGAAACGACTGCAAACGCCGCTAAAAACAACAGAAGAATCACGCTCTCCGTAATCAGCATATTTATATTTATATTGCTCAGTGTTTTATATTCGGAATACATATCACTGTATTTATCCTGCTGAGAAAAATGGGGGTCTATTATTACATACAGCACTATGTCCGTTCTTGTTTCTTCGGATAATACGCCCAAGCGGGAATCAAGGTTGTCGGTGTCCGCTCCTGTTGAAAAGGTTCCCCTGTCATAAATAATATAATTTTCGTTTCCGGAGTTGATTGCATCGACGAAATACGCCTTGCTTTCGGCATTTGTAACAATATTTCCGTCATTAGACTCCGCATAATATTTTATATTGGAAATATCATCCACCGATTCCGCATTCAGTCTGTCTAATTCATATACATTATCTCTGTCGAAATAATTACTGAATATATTTTCCGCATCCTTATCCGTATGACCGAAATTGACTCCATTGTCAATATTTTCCAATATTGTAAGGTCATATGAAAATGTGTAAGAATAATAATAACCGTCGTCTCCCTGATAAACCAAACGCGAATCAGGTACAACATCACTGTAATAGAACGAGTCGTATGCTTCGCCTTTGTAAAAAAACGTGCCTTCATAATAATAGGCTATACCGTCTCCGTAATGATAACCCGGTATATAAAATTTGTTTCCGAAATCGTCCGTCAGAATATCCCGGGATGAAATCCGGCATTTTTCCTGTGCGGCTTTGTATGCCTCAAGAGCATTCTCAACGTATTTTTCTTTTTCGTCCTGATAATGCCTGACATCCGTTTCATAAACGGCATTTCTGAAAACACTGTCCAGATCGCTTCCAAGTTCCAGATAAAAAGTCTTTATGCTGTATATTCTCGTTTTTTCCGAACTGAAACCCGATTCTCCGAAAAACGTTACATAATGAATAAAAGATAACACGTTGAGCGCTGTTATTCCTGCCAGAATACAAGCGGCGACAACGCAAAGCGCCTTGTTGCATCTGCTGAATTTATATTTTGTCCACTTTGTATCCAAGTCCGTACACCACCTTGATATATTTCGGGTCTTTCGGATTTATTTCAATCTTTTCTCTTATGTTTTTTATATGTACGGTAACCGTTTTTTCGGTGCGGAATGACGGTTCGTTCCAGACGCCCTCGTAAATCTGAGCCGAAGAAAGGACTCTGCCCATATTTTTGCAAAGATATTCAAGAATCATATACTCTGTTGCCGTCAGCTTAACATTTTCTCCGTCAACGACAACGGTTTTTGCGTCCGTGTCTAAAATCAGACCTCCCGTTACGATCTGCGATTTCTTCTGCACGAAGCCTGAAAAAGAAACATATCTGCGTATCTGAGACTTGACTCTCGCAACAAGCTCCAAAGGATTGAACGGCTTTGTAACATAGTCGTCAGCACCGAAGCCGAGTCCCGCGATTTTGTCGGTATCCTCCGATTTTGCCGAAAGCATTATAATTGGAAAGCTGTGTTTTTCTCTGATTTTGAGCGTTGCCTGAAGACCGTCCATTCTCGGCATCATTATATCGAGAACAAGACAGTGTATCTCATTGTTTTCGATTATTTCAATCGCGTTTACTCCATCCTCTGCCTTGAGAACTTCAAAGCCCTCGGCTTTAAGATAAATTTCTATTGAATCAAGTATTGCTTTGTCGTCATCGCAGACAAGTACCTTTTCCATCTTATCAACTCCTTTCACCAGTATAACATATAAATGCACATAAGATAACCCTTTGTTTACATTAAACCGTTTTAAAATAAAACGAGAGTAAGAAAAAAGTTAAGAAATAATTAAAAAAAGTCTTAAAAAAAGCAAACAGAATCATTCATTCGCTTGAATTCTACAGACTTATTTGTTATAATTTTCTTGTAAAAGAAATTTTTTACTGTTCAAAATAAAATGATAAGGAGTAATTTTCAATGGCTTGTTTTGTTGTCCCGGCAGCGGAAGCAATCATAGTATCGGCTGTCGCGTATTCTTTGAAAAAGAGAGAGCTAAAGCTCAGCGTGCCTGCTGTTCACGGAATTGAAACACCTGATTTTTCAAAGCAGGATAAAAAAATTCCTCTGTCACGCAAGCTTAGCTGGCTTTCGGGACTCCTTTGGGGCGGCGTTTTTCTGCTTGTGTTTGAACACTTGTGGCATGGAGAAATCGTGCCGTTTCCACCGTTCCTGACAGCAATTAATAATGCCTCCGACACACGTACCATGCTGCTCGAAATGGCAACAGTCGGACCGGCTATGTGCGCCGCAGTAACCGCCGCATGGGGCATATTCTGCGCGTTTGCCGATGCAAAAGTAAAAAAGCTGAAGACTGCTTTGGCGGCGGATTAATGAGGAGATAGCGAAATGTGTCTCGTAATCACACTGTTTGCAGCGATTATCAGTACCTTTATATGGTATTTTAATTCAAACAGAAGCAAATACAGACTGCGCATCCCCTGCTTTATATTCTGGGGCGCGTCTCTTATGTGGTTTGTTGATGCTGTTTTTGAATATGCCGAGATGGGCGCCGCTTTTTTCAGCCCGTCTGCTTCCGATATGTTAAACGACGCATATCTCGGAATCTGTTGTACTGCGGCGGGTCTCTTCATATGGCTTATCGCCTTTCTCATCAAAGACCCCGATGGCGTACTTAAAAATATACTGACAAAAAGACCGTAAACCGCACGCGGACCTGAATATGCCGATTCAGATCCGCGCGGTTACATCATCATTTTATATGCGGATATAGTTCATTGGTAGAATATCAGCTTCCCAAGCTGAGGAGGCGGGTTCGATTCCCGTTATCCGCTCCATTGACGAATCTGTTCGAACTTTTATAGTTTGAGCTTAACATATATAATCAATCCGTTCGGGTTGATTTTTTTGTGTTTTACAAAAGAATTAATAAAGATTTTAGGCGAACAGAAAAATTATCGGTAACCTTAAATAATGTTGATACCGAACTCAAAAAAAATAAAGAAAGAATTAAAATACTAACTGAAAATAATGAGGCACTATCTTTAAAAGTTAATACTTTATCAAAAAGTGTTGAAAATAAA
>CANPXD010000020.1 GCA_947585615.1 uncultured Clostridia bacterium | reverse complement strand
ATATCTGCAAATCAGTCTTGGCTGTTCGCCCGTGAGCGCAGTACCGCAGCCGGCGACGGCATTGGTAAATCCTGCTTGGTGCATTGCAATAACATCCATATATCCTTCGCAGAGAATAATGCTCTCGCTTGAGCTGTCCTTAGCAAAATTGAGTCCGAACACCTCATTGGTTTTCTTATATGCAAGCGTGTCGTTTGTGTTGATATATTTCGGCTTAGTGTCGTCGAGCACACGCCCGCCGAAAGCGATAACATTTCCGCGCACATCAATAATAGGCGTCATAACCCGATTGCGGAAATAATCATAATAAACGCCCTTCGCAGATTTTCTGACAAGACCTGCCTCAAACATTTCAGAAACGGAAAAGCCCTCATCTTTAAGATGTTTTAACAGCTTGTCCATTGAATCAGGCGCAAAGCCGAGACCGAATTTCGTTATGGTCTTTTTAGTCAATCCTCTGTTAAGGAAATACCGCAAACCTGCCTCACCGTCCGCGCTCATCAAATAGGAATGAAAAAACTTGGCGGCAGCTCTGTTTGCCTCAAAAACACGCCGTCTGCGCCTTGAAAGACTGTTGTCAAATCCCTCTACAGGCATTTGCATTCCCGCTCTTTCAGCGAGAGCTTTAACAGCGTCCGTATAATCAAGATTTTCTATTTTCCTGAGAAAGCTTACAGCGTCTCCGCCGGCACCGCAGCCAAAGCAGTAAAAAGACTGCGTATCGGGATAAACGGTGAATGACGGTGTTTTTTCATTGTGAAACGGACAAAGACCGACTAAGGTTGCGCCACGGCGCTTTAATGTGACATATGTTGAAA
Organism: uncultured Clostridia bacterium; assembly: GCA_947585615.1. Taxonomy (GTDB): domain Bacteria; phylum Bacillota; class Clostridia; order Oscillospirales; family Acutalibacteraceae; genus Eubacterium_R. Next base: position 27,099 of record CANPXD010000020.1, on the reverse strand, counting down.
TTATGTCCTCTATATCCGTCTTGTATTTTAATTCCTGTAAAAAAGATTCATTTAACGGCACAATTTCAACTCCTTTACTCAGTCAATTTCAAATTTCGGAATGAACAGCTTATTGAACATTTTGAGAGCATATGTGTCGCTCATTCCTGCTATGTAGTCACAGACAGCCCGTTCCACACCCTCGCTTTCCGATATTCCGACATAAACTTCGGGCATACATTCTTTATTTTTGACGAAAAATGTATAGAGACGTTCAACAATATACATCGCCTTTTCGTCCTCACGGCGGCAAATATCGCTTTTATAAACTTTTTTATACATAAAAGCGTGAAGCTCGGAAAAGGCGGAAAAACATTCATCACTCATTCTTATTTCATCGGAGCTGTTTTCAACAACGTTTAAAACAAGTCTGTTAATCCGCTCCGATTTTCTGTTTCCGAGAGCATTTCTAAGGCTTTGCGGAATATCGTTCTCAATCAGTATGCCCGCAACAATCGCGTCATCAATATCGTGATTTATATAGGCGATTCTGTCTGCAAAGCGGACAATTTGTCCCTCAAGAGTGTCTGCCCTTTCTCCGCCGGAGTGGCAGCGTATACCGTTTATGACCTCGGCAGTAAGATTAAGACCTCTGCCGTTTTTTTCTATCTTTTCAACGACTCTGACGCTCTGTTCGTTATGCCTGAAATCAATTGGTGAAAAGGTACAAAGCGCTCTTTCCCCGGCGTGACCGAAAGGTGTATGACCGAGATCATGACCGAGGGCGACAGCCTCGGTAAGATCCTCATTGAGTCTCAGCGCCCTTGCTATCGTGCGCGCGATCTGAGAAACCTCAAGGGTATGCGTAAGCCTTGTCCTGTAATGATCACCGTTCGGTGCAAGAAAAACCTGTGTCTTATGCTTAAGCCGTCTGAATGAATCGGAATGGATTATTCTGTCTCTGTCGCGCTGAAAGCACGTCCTTATAAAACATTCCTCTTCCGGACGTTTTCTCCCGACAGAATCGGCGGCAAAACAGGCTTTTTCGGACAAGGTCAGCCTTTCATTCTGTTCGGCACGTTCTCTGATAATTTTATCCAAAATACCACCTTTTTATTACTGCTCATTATATTTATACGCTATATTGACTATAATTCCTTTAAAATTTTTATCTTGACTGTAAATTAATTAAATATTATTATCAAAAAGAGGTGCGAAAAATGAATTCTATATTCTACGCAGTAATTTCCGCGGCCGCGGTTGTTTTAATGATTCTGTTCTGCCGCTTTCAGAACAATAAAATTGATGTAACCGAGTATACGGTTTACAGCAAGGATGTTGAAAACAATCTGACTTTTGTTCAGCTTTCGGATATGCACTCAAAGCCGTTTTACGAAGCAGTAAAAAAAACGGAAAGCATCAATCCTGACGCCGTTTTGATTACAGGAGATTTTATCAACGACAAAGGAAAGAACAAAGAAAAAATGCTTGAAATAGCGGAAAGGCTACTCAAGACAGCGCCCGTCTTTTATATTACAGGGAATCATGAAAGGCGACTTGAAAATTTTGAAAGCCTTATGAATGAGCTTAGAAATACAGGCTTTCAAGTTCTCCTAAACGATATTTCCGAAGAAATAATGAACGGCAACACCATCACAATTTTGGGACTTGACGAAAATCAGGCCGGTTTCAAAGATTACGCCGCACGCCGCAAAGGTACATTCAAATACAGGGACATGAGTCCGCTTTTCAGGCAGTTTGAAAAACATAACGGGTTTAAAATTGTTCTAAGTCATTTTCCCGAAAATTTTGAAGCGGTAAAAGAAAACAATTATTCGCAGTACGATTTTGACGTCCAACTTTCGGGACACGCTCACGGCGGACAGTTTATACTTCCGTTTATAGGTCCGGTATTCAGTCCTGGACAGGGACTTTTCCCGAAATACGCAAGAGGCTCTTTCGGTGGACGCCCAAAGCTTATTGTCAGCCGCGGGCTCGGCAATGCTGAATTTCCGCTGAGACTTTTTAATCATCCCGAAATAGTTGTATTAAAAGTAAAAAAAGGAAAATAAATCGTGTTTATACTTTTGCATAACATTCTCCGATTTCTGTAAAACGGTAGGCATCATTGCTCAAATCTGCAAGTTTTTCCTTAAGCAGCATTGCTTTCTCGCATTTTACGGTAAATTCCACGGTAACGCTTTCAGCAAATACAGTATCTCGGACTTTTGCGCCAAAATCGGCAAGCAGCAAACAGAACCTGTCATAAAATGAATAATCAATACAGGCATTCATTATTTTACAGGGCGCCATTGTTATTATATTGCCTGACTCTACGGCTAATTTTGACGCATGAGAATATGCTCTTACGAGTCCTCCCGCACCCAACAGCACACCGCCGAAATACCGGGTTACAACAACGCACACATCAACAATGTCATTTTTGAGTATAACATCAAGAACCGGCATTCCGGCTGTACCTGACGGCTCGCCGTCATCGCTGAAACGTCTTATATTGTTTTCTTTCAGAACATAGGCATACACATTATGCGTGGCATCCCAGTGCTTTGATTTAATCGAGTCGACAAACGCATTGGCATCCTCCTGATTTGAAACAGGTCTGACGTATCCGATAAATCGTGAACGCTTTTCAACAAATTCATCGCAGTTTTCAATTTCAACAGTTTTATACTCTTTCATTTTCTTCCCCTACAGGACGAAAAAAGGCAACGTAAAACGCTGCCTAAATCATTCAAAATCAATTCTTTTTACCATATCTTCTATTAAATCTGTCTACGCGACCGCCTGTGTCAACAAGCTTCTGCTTACCTGTGAAAAAGGGATGACATTTAGAACAGATATCAACCTTGAGTTCGCTCTTAGTGCTTTTCGTTTGGTATGTTGCACCGCAGGCACATTTAACTGTACAGTCTACATAATTCGGATGAATTCCGTCTTTCATTATTTTCACCTCTTTGCAATAATGTTCATAACATTTGGAATAATAACATAATAAACTAAAAAATGCAAGTCTTTTTTTAAATTATTTGTAAAGACAGGCTTTTCCAAGCTTAAATGAGTACAGATATGCCTGTTTCACATTTTTACGAAGCGCTTTTGATACGGCGGATTTATAAAACGCTATCTGGTTTCGATACATATCCAAAAGCTGTTCTTCGGATTTGATTCTGTCTGTTTTATAATCAACAAGCACCAGCTCCCCGTCTTCTTCAAAAACACAGTCGGAAATCCCCTGTATAAGCACCTCCTCGTCACTGTCTATATCCTCTAACTCTCTGACCTTTACAAACGAAGAGATTTTAAGTTCTCTATATAGCTTATCCGACTTAAAAATACGCTTTCCGAACTCTCCGTTAAAAAATTCAGCGAGAGCATTTCTGTTAAGACTGTCCGCCTGCTGAGAGGTAATAAAAGACCTTTCGGTCAGACGGGTTATTTCATTTTCAAGATTATTTCTGGCGTTATCGTAGTCACAGAACTGCATAAAGGTGTGCATTGCCGTTCCCTTTTCACCGGGAGTCATTTCACCTGAAGACATAAAGGCAGGTTTTGAAGATGTAAAATACTCCATATTGGATACACTCTTGTCAAGGCTTGAAGCTGTGCGCTTTGCGGATACTGATGAAAGAGCCGTATTTTCATATTTATAAGAAAGTCTTTCCCTTATTGCAGAAACAATTTCATTGCTCGGCTCTGCCTTTTCAGACATTTTCGGTTCCTCTATATCCTCTAAAGCATCGATTATTTCAACGTCCATATTAAAAGAGGCAAAAACTGTTTTTATATCAATATCCGCGCGCTTTCTCAGTTCTGTACCGTTTTGGTGGATAAGCGCGCTCATCAGAATAAAATCAGCGTCAGATCCCATGTTCATACACAGGTACGGGCTTATACTGCCTGATGAAATCTTCGGCGCAAGGCTTTTTAATCTCGTTTCAAGTGATTCGAGTGTTACAAATGAGATAAACTGCTCCTTGGCTCTCGTCATGGCAACATAGAGCACTCTCAGATTTTCGCTGAGAAGAGCGCGCTTGTTGAGCCGTTTTATTACCGTGTAATGAATCGTCGAATAATCATAGAGTTTCTCCTCATTATGAACCTTTAAACCAACGCCGAACTCCGGATTGAGCAGCAGCTTTTCTGATAAATCACGAGTATTATATTTCCTTGCCGCCCCCGCAAGAATAACAATCGGAAATTCAAGTCCTTTTGAATGATGAACGCTCATAATTGTAACAGCATTTTCGGCAGTGCTTGTAAGCGACGCACTTTCTATTCCTCTGTCACTCTCCGCGACCTTATCCGCATACCTCATAAAAGAAGTAAGACCAATACTGCCCGATGCGTCAAACGCGGCTGCAAATTCAATGAATTTCCCTATATTCCTGCACCGCTGTTCTCCGTTTCCGAGCGCATTTGCGAAGGCATAAATGCTTTTGAATTCACAGAGAAATCTTATAAATGAGGAAACAGACATCGTTACCGCAGTTTTTGAAAACATATCAATTTCTTCAAGAAATCGTTTTACCTTATCGGAATGGGATTTAACAACACAGGAATAAAGACTTTTTCCTTTTGAAGAAATTTTAATTTCCGCCATCTCGTCAGCCGAAAAGCCGTAAAGCGGCGACATCATAACGGCAAGCAATGCTATATCCTGCATAGGATTATCGATAACTCTCAAAAGAGAGAGCAATATTTTAATCTCGTTGCAGTCAAACAGATTGGAGGTATTATCGCACACAACGGGAATACCGAATGATGAAAGCGTTTCCCGGTACTGATTGATATGCTTTTTTGTTGAACGCAGCAAAATTGCAAAATCGCCGAAGTCTACAGGACGGTATAAATCGCCGTCTTTAACAAGTTCTCCCGAATTTATTTTGGATAAAATCACGTTTGCTATGCAGGAAGCCTCATTTTTATCCGAATCGGCGGAGGCGGTGCTGTCAAGAATTTTAAGCTGAGCGGATACCGTGCCGAAATCTTTATAATCAGCTCCATAATTTAAATATTCGTTTTCATCATAATTTATATCCCCTGTTTTTTCACTCATAAAGGATGAAAAAACATAATTTACATAATCACAAATATCCTTGCGCGACCTGAAATTTTTATCAAGAAAAATTCTGTAATTCCCGCAGGCGGACGAATCCGTGTAATCCTCATATCTGATTTTCTTTGAAATGAAAATCTGCGGCATAGCGAGCCTGAATCGATAAATACTCTGCTTTACATCGCCTACGGCAAAGCAGTTTCTGCCGTTAGAGAGCATTGAATATATAAGCTCCTGCGTGTCATTTGTGTCCTGATACTCATCAACAAGGATTTCATAAAAGCTTTTTTCAAGATCAAGGGCAATGTCCGATTTTTGCGTCTTTTCACCGGTATCGTATTCCGTCAGCAGACGAACGGCAAAATGCTCAATATCCGAAAATGAATAGCTGTTTCTTTCGGTTTTCCGGAAAAAAATTTCCTTGTCAAGCGCCTCCAGCAGTACACAAAGGCTGAGCATAATCGGATACAGGATTTCAGAATCCTGTTTATAATCGTCGGAAAGCGCGCAGAAGAGTTCTTTCAAATCCTTATTTACAATATTTTTATAAATGTCTCTTGTTGACGAAAGCTGAGCTTTGACGGGTGATTCATAGCCGCGCTTTGAAGCTAAGCGTGAAAAGGAAACACTGCCAAATGCGGAAATAATATTGTCCCAGCCGTTTTCGAGACTTTTTAAAAGCTGTTCAAAAACAAGCCTGTCTGATGCAAGATTCGCAGAATAGCCCTCAAAAAGTTCGTCTGACGGATCAAGCAGTTCACCGCAGCGGTCAATAAGCTGTATTCCCGATTCAAGCCCGTCTTTAATTTCACTGAGGAGACAGGGATACCATTTGCTTTTTTCAAGCGGTACGTCCGGGTTATACATCTCGGCAGTTTGGCGCAGCCACTCAAGCGGAAACGGCTGAGCATATATGTATGAATAAAGACGCCTGATCGCGGAGAACAAAGCGCTGTCGTCCTTTGGAGATGATAAAAGTTCTGTAAGGGAAAGGAAATCAGCATCGCCCTTTTCATAAAAACTGTCGAGCACATCATTAAGCGCCGCTTCAAAAATAATATTTTCCTCGGATTCGTCCATAACAGAAAAGTCACTGCTTATTCCGAGTTTGAAAAAGTTTTCTCTCAGAAGAGTTATACAGAAGGAATCAATTGTGCAAATTTTTGCACCCGGAAGAAGTGAAAGCTGTTTCAGGGCGTTTTTATCGCTTGGATTCATCTTTAAAATATTCTCAAGCCGAGATGAAATACGCGATTTCATTTCCGACGCGGCTGCATTTGTAAACGTTACAATCAGGAGCTGATCAATATTGACGGGAACGCTTGCATCAGTGATTATTTTTATCACTCGTTCAACAAGAACGGCAGTTTTGCCTGAGCCTGCGGCGGCAGATACAAGTATATTTGAATTTCTCGCGTTTATTGCGTTTTTTTGCTGTTCTGTCCAACTTGGCACAAGCTATCCCTCCTTTAAAACAGCAATAACCTCGCTGTCGCTCATTTCCTTCATTTCACGCGCTTCAATTATACGGCGGTTTGCGCAGACATCCGAATAATCGCAGTATTCACACGTTTTATCGTGATTTTTTCCGTTTACGGGATTCTGGCTGATTGAGCCTGACTGAAGAAGGTTTCCCATTTTGGCAATGAGATGTTCAACTTTCTTTCCGATTTTTCCAAGCTCTTCAAGCGAGGCAAAACAGCCTGTAAGTCCTTTTTTTTCCGAATACTTTACAGGTATATATTTTCCGGCAAGTTCCTTTTCCATCGCATTTAGAATGTCGTGCTCATCGTCATAGAGAACAAGACCTTTCATTTTAAATTCCTTCGTTTCCTCTTTTGAAACGGAATCCGAATCGGCAGTTCTGTCCAGTCCGAAAACAGACCTTGAGGCGTGCATATATAAAACGCCTGCAGGCACACCGTAAAAACTGCTTTTTTTATCCGAGCAAAGTGTAAAAAGATAAACAAACATTTGGAGATTCAGTCCGTACAAAATATCTGACAGGCTGAATTTTTTATAGCCTGATTTATAATCTATAACCCTCACATATCTTATGCCGTTTTCTTCAAACACGTCTACCCTGTCAACCTCACCTCTTATACGGACGGTTCCACCGTTTTCAAGGCTTATGACTTTAGGCTGAACTTGTCCGTCGGTATCAATATTCAGTTCAAACGCCTCAGGCTTAAATCTGCTCTGGGAAAATTCTTCGCAAAGGCGGTGAACAACTCTGTAAAGCATTTTTGAAATACGCATAAACTGATATGAAAACCTTACAGAAAGGTCGTCAGTACCCATTTCATGATCCAAATAATCTGACAGATATTTATCAACAAGCTGCCTGAGCTGTGAGGCATCCATTCGTGAAAGCGCGGCAGAGCCTGTTTCGGAAATTATATTTTCAAGGACATAATGGATAACCGTCCCTGTTTTCATAGCGTCCATCCGCGCTCTTTCGCGCGGTCTTGCAGAAAGACCGAATTTGCAGAAATACCTGAAACGACAGCTGAAAAAATCCTCAAGCCGTGAAGCGGACAGATACATATCTTTGCCGAAAAGTTTTGTTGCCGTATCTGTATTGCTGATTCTTACCTCATCGTTTTCAGAAAGCAGTCTTACCGCGTTGTATCTTTCATCATCTTTAAAATATTCCTTCAGTGATTCGGAAAACCGCGTGTTTGAATTAAATTTTTCCGCCATAAGTTCAAAGGCAGACGCTCTGCTTTCAATCCGTTCAATATCATCTATATCGGAATGCTTGATTTCCTTCAGATCAGGGAAAAGACTGCGTATTGACGTAACAATGACTGACGGCGCAGGAGTTGCGGTATTACCCAAATAAGCAACGCACAGCTTTTCTGAGGGTGCGCTTACAGCCATATAAGCAAAATAGCGCTCCTGACGATTCAGAGTTTCTCCGAATGAATAAAGCTCCAGATTGCTGTTGCTCAGAACCACACGTTCCGCTTCGGAAAGGAGACCGCCACTTGAAACAGCCATCGGAAATTCTCCTTCTTCAGCGCCGAGAATATAGACGGATTCAGGGTTATCGGCTCTGATTCTGTCTGCTCTGCCGAACTGAACGTTATCAAGTCCCTGTGGCAGAACTCCGAGATCCTCGCATGAAATCATAATGCTGAAAAGAGAAAGATATTCTTTCACGGAAATTTCAGCATCTCCGAGTATTACGGCAAGCCTGTTTAGTGATTCCATAAGAATATCCCACACTCTGCCCTGCTCCTCCGCAAGCGCATTTTTTCCGAATGTATTTAACTGCTCCGCAATTTTCTTCACGTTTTTATTTACATTAAAAGCGATAAGGGCATTATAAACAGCACTGCCGATTCCCCTTGCTGTTGAATCATTATTTACTGCATATTTAAAACGCTCTGTGCGGCTGAACAAATACTCGCGTGAAGAATTCACGCTGTCAAGTCTCTTTCGGTCGCTTTCACTGATTTGCGCAGTAAATCCCTTTGTTGACGCGGTAAACGGCACGTTCCATTTTCCGATACCGCTGATGCTCCAAAGGTATATATAGTTTTCAAGTTCACTGATACTGTCGGATTTTAAATCGGTAAGCCCTGTCTTGGCAAGGCTCAGCAAATCTTCAGAGCGAAAAGAATATATAACGGTTCTCAACAGATATTTAACAAAAACAATCAACGGCTGCGCCGCCACAGGCTGTCGTTCATCGTCAAAAAAGGGAATTTCATATTTTCGGAATGCCGCCGAAATTTCGCCCGAATATTTATCGGCATTGCGGCAGATCACGGCGATTTTTTCAGCTTTTCTTCCTGCGCGGAGTTCTTTTTTTATTTCTCTTGCAATATACTCGCATTCGTCCGATACGCTTTTTGCGGAATAAATGCTGACAGAATCGGGAACTCCTTTCATTTCAGCAGTTGAGGTGAAAAGGTTTTTCTCGCAGAAAACGAGAGCGTCGTCACTCGTTCTGTAATTTTTTTCAAGCCGGACAACCTTTACCGGAATCTTGTTTTTATCGGCTATATTTTTCAGCGTTTTCGCATTTTTATTAACATATGAAAAAAGGCTGTACCCGTCCTTGCTGTCAAACGAATCAGCCGCAAGGGTTACCGTAACGTTTGAAGCGCTTTTTATAATAAGCTCAAGTATTTTGTATTCGTTTGCAACAAAACCGTTGAAGCCGTCAATGAAAACAATTTTTCCGTTAAGATAATCAGATTTTATCAGCTTATCATAAAGCCGTGTCAGCTCGTCGGAAGGGTCAAAATACGTGCCGTCAAGCAGTTTTTCATAAGCCTTTATTATAAGACTCATATCGGAAAGCTTGAGCGATAGAATTTCCTTTTCAACTGTCTTTGACACACATAGCAAATCGTCTGATGAAATATCACAGGATTTCATTTCATCATAAATCTTTATCATATTGGTAATAAAGGACGATGTGTCCGTTTTACTGTTGAATATCGTAAGCTGACCGCGCACTGAATCAACAGCTTTTTTCATAAGAACAGCCTTTGCGCCCTTTGAAATAACGGGCAGTTCATTGCCTCCGAACTGTCTTGAGACCTCATTATTCAAACGTGAAAATGATAAATTTTCCACTTTTCTTATATCTGCCTCACCCAGAGTTCTCAGAAGTCTGCGCTCCGCAGTGAAATTATACTGTTCCGGAGTTATGAGCAGTACAGAATCAACACCGCTTTTTACCAACTGTTCAATCTGTGAAAAGCAGTATTCAGTTTTGCCGCTCCCGGAGCGACCGAATACAAACCTCAGCATTTTGTACCTCAATCAAAATTCTTTAAATCAAGCTTATCAAACGATGACAAAAAAGCCTTTAACTCTGCAGCGATACCGTTGCATACACCGCAGTTGTCATTTTCAATATTAAGAGGAAGTATTGGATCATGCACCGAAAGGCGAAGCAAAAACCAACCTCCGTCCACATTAACGCGCACGCCCTCATAATTATCTTTTTCAAGCTCCCAGCCGTCTCTTTTTTCGGCATATTCCGCCAACATGGAAATAACTTTTTCACCGTATTCCCTGAATTCGTCAAGAAGAATCGGTATTCTGATCTCAACGCTTTCGGCAGGCTCTTTCAGATTTTTTATCAAATCATCAATGCTTCTGCCCTGCTTTCTGAGCTTTGCAAGAAGAATTACAATTTTTGCTGCAAGATACGCTCCGTCATCAAGGAAATAATTTTCTCTCAATGCGGCGTGTCCGCTTGTCTCAATTGCAAGCGGAGCATCTGTTCCGCAGGCGTTAAGTTCCTTTGCCTTATCTATAACGTTTTTATATCCTCGTTTATAACGAAGCTGCCTGCCGCGGAGATCGTTTTCAATAAAAATACGAAGCCCGTCAGAGGTAAGGCTGTCCGTAACAACCGTTCCTCCGTTAAGCGCAACAACACAAGCAAGGGCAATAAGCCTATTCCTGTTGATTTCCTCGCCTTCAGCACTGACGCAGCCCATTCTGTCTACATCCGTATCAAAAATAAATCCGAAATCCGATCCGGATTCTTTGACCATTTCACAGGCTGAAGAAATTGCCTCTTTATTTTCGGGATTAGGAATATGATTCGGAAACATTCCGTCAGGCTCGGTAAATTTGCTCGCGCTGACGTCTGCGCCGAGAGGAGCAAGCACATTATGAGCAAAGAATCCACCCACTCCGTTTCCGGCGTCAACGGCTATTTTAAGTCCTGTAAGCGGTTTTTCCGAACTGCCGACTTCGTCGATGATTAATTTTCTGAGATGGGCACAGTAAACACGCATAAAATCATATTTAACCACGCTTCCGTTTTTATCTGACGGTTCGCAGTGAGCAGCCATTTTAAGGATTTCGGAAAGCTCATCGCCTTCAAGCCCGCCGCTGACGGTAAAAACTTTAGTCCGTTTCGCTCAAATGGGTGATGAGACGCGGTGATTTCAAGCGAAGCGTCAACTTTTATATCAAGTACTACAGACATAAACATTGCAGGGGTTGAAGAAAGAGAGCAGTCATAAACCTCCGCACCCTCTTTGACAAACGCCGAAATTGCCGCATTTTTTATTCTTTCTGCGGAAATTCTTGAATCATGACCGACTGCAATGCGAATATTTTCCTTATGTTTCTTCTTTATGAGCCACCTTACAAACGATACGCATATCCTGCTTACAACTTCGTCTGTCAGTTCTATTTCCTCATTTTCTGTTTTAACGGAAACACCCCTGACATCCGTTCCGCTTTTGAGTCTTAATAATTTATCTTCTGTAATCATCGGCATTAATCACTCCTTCGCTTAGCGCTTTGTCATAGGCTTCAATCAAAAATTCATACATAGGAGATGAAACGGTAAGCATATGACGCAATTCGTCTATAATTCCGATCGAGGCGATATTTTCAAGCTTGCTGCTCCAATGGCTGAATTCAACACTTTTGGCATTTATATAAATCTTTACCTCATTCGGAGCAGACGGGATTCTGTCTTTTTTATAAAAATCAGTCGTATTGTATGTAAGTCCCGCGTGTTCCGTTGTTTTTACCGCTTCAAGCCATCTCTGAGGCTCTTGTGCAATTTTTTCACGCAAGGTGTCGAGTTGAGACGGTCTGTACGTCCACATTCCGAGACCGAACATATATCCTTGGGGAGAAAATTCAAACCAATAAAACGGAGCGGCGGGATACACGTTTTTATTTCGCCTGAGCATAAGCCAGAGATTTTCACGGTACATCATTTTGCTTTTGGAACGGCGCGTATCACGCCTTATTCTTGAAACGGCATAAACGGGATTTAAGTCGGCAAGAGGATCAAGTTCACTCATAATATCCGATACATCAAGAACAATCTGCCGCATAGGAACAGTTGCACCCTGTTTCAGTTCCTCCTTATGTTCTTCATAAAACGGCTTTGAATCCTTAAATCTGTTCAAAGATAAAAGCTCTATCGTTTCAGGTTTTATACCGTTGTAATTATACATTATTTAAGCAATCCCCTTTCAAGCATCTGATGTGCGGCGAGCATCGCGCAGATTTTTGCGCTGTGAAAATTAAGTCCTCCCTGTATCCATGCACAATACGGCTCCCTTATCGGAGCATCGGCGGAAAGCTCTATCGTTGAACCGAGGGTAAATGTTCCCGCAGCCATAACGACCTTGCTGTCGTAACCAGGCATATCCCACGGTTCGGGAGTCAGGAAGCTGTCTATCGGACTGCCCTGCTGTACACCCTGACAGAATGCAATAAGACTTTCCGGATTTTCAAGTTCCAGCGACTGAACTATATCTCCCCTCTTGTCATCATAAGCCGGAGTTGTTTTGTAGCCAAAGCTTTCAAAAAGAGCGGAAATAAAGACTGCGCTTTTAAGCGCCTCACCTACCGCGTGCGGAGCGTGAAAAAGTCCCATATAAAATTCTCTGTTATGACCGAGCGTTGCGCCCACTTCTTTTCCGAGACCGGGAGTTGTCTGCCTGTATGCGCACTTTTCAATCAAGTCTTTTCTGCCTGCAATATATCCGCCGGTCGGAGCAATTCCTCCACCCGCGTTTTTAATGAGCGATCCTGCTATCAAGTCCGCGCCGACATCGCTCGGCTCGTTCCGCTCAACAAATTCTCCGTAGCAGTTGTCCACCATAACAATAACATTCGGGTTTTCAGCCTTGGAAATTCTTACCGCCTTTTCAATCTCCTCAACAAGGAGACTCGGTCTCAGCTCATAGCCGCGGCTGCGCTGCAAATACACCATTTTCACGGAGCTGTCGACCGCGTTTTTAATGGCATTGTAATCAAGCCGATTATTTTTCAGCGGTATTTCTTCATATAAAATCCCGAAATCTTTCAGAGACCCCATACCGTTTCCCGATATACCGATAACGTTATGTAATGTGTCATATGGCGTACCGGTAACGCAAAGCATTTTGTCCCCCGGACGAAGAACGCCGAAAAGCGCCGTGGCAAGCGTATGCGTTCCGCAGGTGAAATTGTGGCGAACGAGAGCGTCCTCTGTGCCGAAAACAGTCGCCCATACCTTATCGAGAGCGTCACGTCCTCTGTCGTTATATCCATATCCCGTACTTGAACAGAAATGGCTTTCGGAAATATTGTGTTTTATAAAAGCCGCCTGCACTTTAAGTTGGTTATACTCTGTTGTTTTCTCAATATTTTCAAACTGCTGCGCACATTTTTTCATCGCCTGTTCAGAAGCGATTTCAATTTTTTTATCCACTTCAAAAAAAGGTGTCATTTATACATTCTCCAGTTCCCGGTATTTTCAAAGCCGAGTTTTTTATAAAAATTCTCATTTCTGTCCGCTTCCCTCATCAGATATACGTCTCCGCCGAAATCACAGCAGACGGACGAAACAAGAGCGGAGGCATATCCGTTGGAGCGGAACTCAGATCTTGTCCTTACACCTGTAAGAACAGCTTTGTTTTTATATATTGATGAAAGAATAGCAGATGAAATGATTTCATCGCCACGTTTGAGGGCAACTGCCTTTGCCGCGCCGTGCCGTATCCTGAAGCTTATATCAACATACCATGAGTCAAACGAAATTGCTCCGTAATCAATAAAGTTATACAAATCAAGCAAATCAGGGTATTCGTCCGTTTCGGTAAAGTCACAGAAAAGCTCGATTTTCCTGAATGATTTCATAACAACGCCGCTTTCATAACCGCATTCCATTTCAAGAGATTCATCGCAAAGCAGAGACGAAAAGCCAACTGCGTTTGAAAACATTATCAGTTCGTTTTTATCGGCAGATTCAGTAAGCGATATTGTCATATTCCCGTCAAGGCAGGAGATAATGGCTGTTATCTCACCTTTGCCATCTCTCTGCGCATAAAATCTTGCAAAGGAATATCCGCATCCGTAAGCATACAAAAGGGATTGTATTCTTACCGAAAAAATATCAATCCGTGCATAGCTGTTCAGTTCCGATTTATCTTCAATTTGCTTAATCATACAATTCAGGTAACAGTGCGTACAAAAGCTTTCTTGTGTTTTCAATATCCGATTTATTAACAACTCCGGCAGCAGAGTGAATATACCTGCAAGGCAAAGAAACTGCGATTACACGGCTTCCCCTTCCGCTTGTCTGTATTGCTCCCGCGTCATTTCCGCCTGCGATAAGCGTTTTTGTTTGGATTTTTATATTGTTCTGTTCTGCAACGGCAAAGGCAAGAGCGTACAACTCGCTGTCATAAACAGTTCTTCCGTCCATAAAGGACACTACAGGACCTTCTCCCAGAACACAGCATCTGTCTGCGCCCTTAACGCCGCATAAATCCGCCGCCGTTGTTGCCTCCAGAACAACGGAAATATCGCTCTGCACGGAATATGACGTACATACAGCGCCGCGCAGACCGACCTCTTCCTGAGTATTAAAGCAAAAATAAGTGTCGTATTCAAGGTCTGAGCAAATAAGCTCTATCATAAGCATACAGCCTATTCTGTCATCAAGCGCCTTTGCCTTTATTAACCCGTTGCCGAAGTCGGAATAGTCACATGAAAAATAAGCAAAATCACCGCGTGATACAACGCTTTGAGCCTCGTTTTTGCTTTCAGCACCGATGTCAATATACATTTCCGAAATTTCGGGGACTTTGTTTTTTTCGTCGCCGCTTAACAGATGTACGGCTTTAGCGCCTATAACACCCTTAACGCCGTTTATCTCAATTTCACGGTCGATAACCGCGCCTGCCGAAATACCGCCCACGCATTGAAATTTCAGATAGCCGTCATCTGTAATATCGGTAATAATGAAAGCTACCTCGTCCATATGAGCAGAAATCATAATCTTTCTTGCAGGTGTATTTCTGCCCTTTTTGAAAACAATTACCGAGCCAAGCGCGTCGACACTGTATTCACAGTGACCGCTGATTTTTTCAATAATATATTCGCGCACCCTTTTTTCATCGCCCGACGCGCCGTTGATCTTGCACAATTCTTTAAGCAAAACAAGCACCCGACCTTTCCTCAACATACGCGGCAATGAGCATCGCAGTATTTTCAACGTCTTTCATATCTATGACCTCAACGGGGCTGTGCATATATTTCAGAGGGATTGAAACAAGTCCGCATTTAATACCCTTTTCGGAAACGGAAATCACATCGGCATCCGTTCCTGTTCTACCGCTCATTATCTCAAGCTGATAAGGAATATTGTTGTTTTTCGCTGAAGAGATCAGGGTATCGGAAATTTGCCTGCTGAGAATCGGGGAAATTCCTATCATAGGTCCTTTTGAAAGCTCTCCGCATTCTTCCCTGCGGCAATCAGGAGTATAACCGAAAGAGACGTCAACCGCAACAGCTTCGTCAACATTCAATCCGAACGGTCCGCTTTTTGCCCCTCTTATGCCAAGTTCTTCCTGCGTTGAAAACAAAGCGGTAACCTTAACGGGCAGCTTTTTCAATTTTTCAAGTGCAAGTATCACAGCGGCAACTCCTGCCCTGTTGTCAAGACAGTTTGCTGAAATTCTGCCGCCGAGCAACTCGGTAAAATGGCGTTTGAAGGTTATTTTATTTCCGGGAGTAATAATCTTTTCGGCTTCTTTTCTGTCCATACCTATATCTACAGAAATTTCAGAAACACGAGGAGCTTTATTTTCATTTTCTGATTTGATAAGATGAGGCGGCAGGGTGCATATAATTCCATCTGTTTTTCTTTTTCCGAGAACGGTAACCTCTGCCCCCGGAAGCATACGGCAGTCTATTCCGCCGCAAGCGCCCACCTTCAAAAAGCCGTCGTCAGTTATTGAGGTGACAATCAGCCCTACCTCATCTATATGTGCGTCGAGCAGTATATGAAAGCCGTCGCCAAAGGTACAGCTTATATTATTTACCGCATCACCGGAAACATTTCCGTAAGGCGCAAGAATTTCGCTGAGCGTTTCCATCATTATAATTTCTTCGCCGCCGACGCACGGAACGGCTGTTAATCTTTTCAACAAATCCCTTGTATTCATCATTCATCAAATCCGTTTACCAATTCTTTAAATTTTCTTCCCCTGTATTCAAAGGTTTTAAACTGATCAAAAGCGGGGCACGCGGGGCATAGCGAAACGATATCGCCGGATTTTGCATTGCTCCTCGCCGCGGAAACAGCGTTTTCAAGTGTATCAACTCTTAAAATCTCCATTCCGCTTTTCCCGTAATCGGGATTGGACGTAACAGCATTATATATTTTATCCGCCGTATTACCGTTGAGGATAAGAAGGCGAACTTTTCTTAATATATGCGGCACCATTTCGCCGAAATCATTTCCTTTATCAGAACCTCCGCATATCATTATAATTTTTTTATCAAAGGCGTTCAATCCGCTGATAACACGGGACGGAGAGGTAGCAATCGAATCATTGTAATATTTGACGCCGCGGTATTCGCGGACAAATTCTATTCTGTGTTCAACCCCACCGAAGCTTTCGGCGACCGCCTTTATTGTTTCGGGCTTTACCATATCGAACACGGCACAAACAGCCGTGCAGTAATTTTCAACATTATGCAGACCTGGAATACGGATGCTGTCCCGGTTCATAATATAGGTTGTTTTTCCGCATTCTGAAAAATAAATATCGCCCTTCTTATCCATATAAGCACCATCACTTACCTCACGGCGCACAGAAAATTCATACAGCCTGCCGCGCACATCATACCTCATATCATGATATACTCTGCCGCCTATTGAGTAATCACAGTCAGCATTCAGAACGGTTTTCCCTTTATCACTTTGATAAATCAAAATGTTTCTTTTTGCATCAACATATTCATCAAGGCTGAGATGATGGTCCAGATGAGTACTTTCTATATTTGTTACAACAGCAATATCAGGTTTTTCAACCATATTGCCCATTGTCAGAAGCTGGAAAGAGGAAAGCTCGGTAACCGCAATATCGTTTTCCGTAATATCTTCAAGGAACGGCATTAGCGCTGTTCCGATATTGCCACCGAGATAAACGCGGTATCCTTCTTTTTTTAAAATTTCCGAAATAAGTGTTGAAGTCGTCGTTTTTCCGTTTGAGCCTGTAACCGCGATAATTTTTGCAGGGCAAAGAGAAAAGAAAAGCTCTGACTCAGTTGTAACCCTCTGACCTCGCTCTATACAATCGCCTATCCACTTATTCTGAAAGGGAAGAATTCCGTTTGACCTGAAAATCAAGTCCATTTCAGGCAGAACGTCAAGGTAGTTATCGCCGAGAATAAGTGTTGCTCCGGCGTTTTCGAGCATACGGCATTCATCAGAACCTATATACGCTCTATCCCTTTTATCGCAGGCATATACTGTAACGCCCTTGGCGGCAAGCCAGAGAGCGCTCGGAAGATTTGCTACGCCCATTCCGACAAAGGCGACTTTTTTGCCCCTAAGGCTCTCAATATATTCTTCAACCCTTTTATTCAAAAAAACCACTCCTTAATGCGCATAAAAGCTGCCGTTTCTGAATTGCTTTATATCAAAACTCTGCATATGCTTTTCAAGTTCATCCTGAAACGGTAGATGCTTTTCTCCGATATTTTTTTCATCAAAAGGAATCTTGCATCGCATGATGTATTCGGCAATCATCGCACGGCACTTAGTCTCCATATTTCCGAGGAAATAGCATTTCCCGCAAGACGGTTCAACAATAATAAGAGCAATTTTAATCTGCTCTTTTTTTCCGAGTGTAGTAATCATTTTTGACAGGGCAACAGCATTTTCCTCTGCCTTATCGGTTACAAAGCAGATAACGGCATTTCCGCTGTGCTTAAGATTATGGACAGTAATGTCATTGATAACGACATCTATGTAGGCAATTATATCCTCGCGTGAGAGCGACTCAATATCCGCCACATAAAAGAACTCCTTTCTCTTTGAAGCAACAACCGAAAAATCAAATTCGTCTAATTCGATTTTAGACTTTATCATAAAACCGTCGCTTTTAAAATCGTTAAGCAGCGCGCTGACAAAACTTTTTGCGTCTTTTTCCTTTCTTGAGGTGATATAACTGCCGTTATCGGAAATTTCGTGCTCAATCACCTCAAGAAAACTGTCACTTTTTCCATACTTGTTATAATAAGAAAAAATCACGATAAGATTTGCAACAACAAGAATATCACAGATATAACTGCAGATTATCGCCGCTGCCGTGTTCGCGTTTTCAATATACGGCTTTGCTCCGATAAAGATAAAAATAAAAAGCGTGCCAACGATAATAAGCGACTTCATAATCCTGTATAATTTCTTTTGCCTTTTCCTGAAATCTCTCATTTTATCATTTCCATAAATTTTTCTTCTGATATAACCTCTATTCCAAGGGCGTTTGCCTTGTCAAGCTTGCTGCCCGCTTCCTCGCCTGCGAGAACATAGCTTGTTTTCTTTGATACGGACGACGAGGTCTTTCCTCCGAATGACTCTATCATTTTTGAAGCTTCCGCGCGCTTGAGCGTCGGAAGAGTTCCCGTGAGGACAAATATTTTTCCCGCAAAGCGGTTATCGTTCACTACTGCTTTTGCGTTCATATTGACTCCGTTTTCACGCAGACTGCCGATTAAGATTTTTGAATCCTCATTTTTAAAGAAATCAACCACGCTCACTGCCATAATTTCACCGAAACCGTCTATCTCGAGAATATCGCTGACGTCGGCATTCATTATTTTTTCCATAGTTTTGAAATGCTCCGCAAGGAGTTTTCCTGCCTTTGCTCCGATATGGCGTATACCGAGAGCAAAAATAAGCTTGGCGAGATCATTATCCTTTGATTTTTCAACAGAAGAAATTATATTGTTTATACTTTTTTTCTTAAAGCCTTCAAGTTGTGCCGATTCGATTTTATCATAGGTCAGAGCATAAATGTCTTCTGTTCTTTTGATAAGTCCGTTTTCAACAAAGTTTTCAAGTATGGCAGGTCCCAGTCCCTCTATATCCATAGCGTCACGAGAACAAAAGTGTATAAGATTTCGCAAAAGCTGGGCAGGACAGTCGGGATTAATACACCTTATTGCGGATTCGCCGTTTTCTCGCACAACCTCGCTGCCGCAGCTCGGACAGATTTCGGGATACCTGAATATCTCTTGACCGCTTTTTTCATTAACGCAAAGAACTTCAGGTATAATATCTCCTGCCTTTCTGACGGTAACGGTGTCCCCTATAGCAATACCCTTTTCATTAATAAAATCCTGATTGTGCAGCGTTGCGCGCGAGACAGTGGTACCTGCAAGATGAACCGGCTCAAGCACAGCCGTCGGAGTCAGAACGCCCGTTCTTCCGACCGCGATTTCTATGTCAAGAAGTTTCGTCTGTTTTTCCTCGGGCGGATATTTGTAAGCGACCGCCCATTTCGGGAATTTAGAGGTTGAACCGAGTGAAGAGCGCATTTCAAAATCATCAATTTTTATAACCGCTCCGTCTATGTCAAATTCAAGCTCGCCTCTCTTTTCACCGATTTTTTCTATCAGCTCTGCCGCTTCATCCATACTGTTTGCAAGCGTATATCCGGGAATCGTGTTGAAGCCGAGCTCTTTCAGAAAATCAAGACTTTCCTTATGAGATTTCAATGTTGCCCCGGTAATCTGCTGAATATTGAAAACAAAAATATCCAGTCCTCTGCCCGCAGTTACGCTGCTGTCCTTTTGCCTGAGAGAACCGGCCGCCGCGTTGCGCGGATTTTTAAACGGTTTTTCTCCGTTTAGAAGCTGCCTGTCAACGACGCGAGCAAAGCTTTTTTTGGGCATATATACTTCGCCGCGCACCTCAAGGTAAGGTATCTGCTTTTTCAGCATAAGCGGCACATTGTGTATAACTCTGAGGTTTCCGCTGACGTCCTCACCAACGTCACCGTCGCCTCTTGTTGAACCTCTTACAAATACGCCGTTTTCATATTCAAGACTGACGGAAAGGCCGTCGATTTTCGGCTCAACGCAGTAACGCGGTTTTTTCTCCGTTTCAAGAACACGCTTTTCAAAATCATACAATTCTTCCTTTGAAAAAGCATCCTGCAGCGATTCCATTCTTACTGTGTGGATAACACTTTCAAAAGAATTATCAGCCTTACCGCCGACTCTTTTGGTCGGAGAATCAGGTGAATCAAATTCCGGATGCTGCTCCTCAAGCTCTTTGAGCCGGCGCATCATCATATCGTATTCGTAATCCTCAATTTCCGGAGCATCGTCGTTATAATAACGATTACTGTGGTATTGCAGAGTCTTACGCAGATTTTCAATCTCGGATTTTATATTTTCCATAATCTTCACCAATTTGATATTATAGCAAATTTATTTTTTTACTTCAATAAATATACTTATATTATTTGCAAAAAAAGACAGTTCCGCCGAAAAACGGGACTGCCCTAAAAATAATTTTCAATTTATCTCTTTTATTGAACTGAAAATTTGTGAAAAATCTTTTTGCCTTTTTTTAAAATAATTTCATTTTCAAAATCATCTCTCGTGACAGTGGCAAACGAATCGCTTATTTTCTGATTGTTTACCGATACTCCGCCCTGAGCGATAAGGCGTCTGCCCTCGCCCTTTGACTTAATAATTTGAGCCTTGAGCATCATATCAATAACGGTTATTTCGCCGTTTGAAAAATCGTTTTCATTTAATTCGGTTTGAGGCATATTGCTATTATCCGCTCCGCCGGAGAACAACGCTCTTGCGGCAGTCTGAGCTTTTGACGCTTCCTCTTCGCCGTGAACAAGCTTTGTCAGCTCAAAGGCAAGGATTTCTTTAGCGGTATTAAGTTGACTTCCCTCCCACGAACTCATTCTATCTATTTCCTCAAGCGGAAGAAATGTCAGCATTCTTATGCACTTAAGTACGTCTGCGTCGCCGACATTGCGCCAATATTGATAAAAATCATAAGGAGAGGTCTTTTCGGCGTCAAGCCATACGGCGTTTCCTGCCGTTTTGCCCATTTTATTTCCCTGCGCGTCTGTAAGAAGCGTTATAGTCATAGCGTGCGCGTCTTTGCCGAGTTTCTTTCTGATAAGCTCCGTTCCGCCGAGCATATTGCTCCACTGATCATCACCGCCGAATTGCATATTACAGTCGTAGTGCTGAAACAGATAATAAAAGTCGTACGACTGCATTATCATATAGTTGAATTCAAAAAACGAGAGTCCTTTTTCCATTCTCTGCTTATAACACTCGGCGCGGAGCATATTGTTGACGGAAAAACAAGCGCCAACCTCACGCAGAACCTCAACATAGTTAAGATTCAGCAGCCAGTCTGCATTGTTTACCATCATTGCCTTGCCATCTGAAAAGTCAATAAAACGCTCCATTTGCTTCTTAAAACAGGCAGCGTTATGGTCTATGTCTTCGCGCGTGAGCATTTTTCTCATATCACTTCTGCCTGACGGATCACCGATCATAGTTGTACCGCCGCCTATAAGAGCAATCGGCTTGTTTCCGGCATCCTGAAGTCTTTTCATAAGCGTCAGCGCCATAAAATGACCTGCCGTAAGGCTGTCCGCCGTGCAGTCAAATCCAATATAAAAAACAGCTTTCCCACTGTTCACCATTTCTCTGATTTCTTCTTCGTTTGTGACCTGCGCTATTAATCCGCGTTCCTTTAGTTCTTCATAAACTCCCATCATTTTGTCCTCCGTGATAAATAGATTATATTTTAATAATCCGCACCCGTCAAGAGCATTTCTTCAGCGCTTTTTAAAAGTGTATCGGTTATATTCAGACCGCCCATGATTCTGGCAAGTTCCTCTTTTCTGCCCTCGAAATTAAGGCGCGTTACTTTTGTAAGCGTTTTATCGCTTTCAAAATCCTTCCGAATAAGAAAATGCACATCTGCTACAGAAGCTATCTGCGCTGAATGCGTAACTGTTATAACCTGCGTTTTTTCAGAGACAGATTTCAGCTTCATACCGATTTTTTTGCTTGCTCTACCCGATACTCCCGTGTCTATTTCATCAAAAATCAGCGTGCCGACGGTATCTTTTCCGGCGATTATATTTTTTATTGCAAGCATTATTCTTGAAAGTTCGCCGCCTGAAGCAATCTTTGCAAGAGGTTTCGGCGGTTCACCCGGATTTGTGGAAATAAGAAACTCTATTTTATCAAATCCGCTTGACGACAGCTTTCCTTTTTCAAAATTAACCTTGAACTGAATTTTAGGCATATCAAGAAACTCAAGCTGATTTCTGACGTCTTTTTCAAATCGTTCCGCCGTCTTCTTTCTGTGAAGCGATAACGCTTCCGCTTTATTTACAGCTGTCTCAAGCAGTATGTCGTATTCTGCTGTGAGTTTTTCAAGCTCCGCATCGTTATATAACACCGCATTTCTCTTTTCTTTTGCATTTTCGAGAAATTCAAGCATTTTTTCCTCTGTGGGCCCGTATTTTGTGCTAAGTCTGTAAAGCAGATCAAGTCGCTCCTCCGTCTGTTCACGTTCCTGCTCGTCAAAATCAAGCGCGGAAAGTTCGGAATTTATTAAATCCTTTATCTCCTCAAATATATCGCTTGCCGCAGACAGTTTTAAAGCGATAACAGCTGCGTTTTCCGACGCGGACGCAAGTTCCTCAAGTTCATTTTCAGCTGAAGAAATCACAGTTGAAATGCCATTTACTTCATAATCTCCGTTTATTTCCGAAAGAAGCGTGTTAAATGATTTGAGCAAAGCCTCCCTGCTTTCAATCATCGCCTTTTTCCTTGTCAGCCGTTCCCTTTCACCTACTGAAATTTCTGCAGTTTCAAGTTCGTTTATCTGGTAATTCAGAAGCTCAAGCGTTCTGTCTTTATCGTCTTCGTCGAGCGTAAGAGCTTTCAGCCTTCTTCTGACGGAAATAAGATCGTGAAAGCTTTTTCTATAATCTTCAAACATACTTTCATCATCGGAAAGCATATCAATAAACTGATAATGATAATCGGGATTGAGAAGATACTGACTGTCGTGCTGTCCGTGAATGTTTACAAGCAGCGCGCCTATTTCTCTCAGGACAGAGACTGTTGCAGGCGCCCCGTTAATTTTACACAACGATTTTCCTGCATCTGTAATTTTTCTTGTCAGAAGCAGTGTACCGTCCTCCTCTGGCTCATACCCCAGCTCCCTGAGTTTGCTTTCAGCGTTTTCCGGGATTTGCTCAAACAGCGCTGAAACAAAGGCATACGGCGCGTTATGACGGACAAGCTCACGGGACGTCCGTTCACCGAGGATTGCGTTTATAGAATCAACGATAATTGATTTTCCCGCACCGGTTTCTCCGGTCAGGACGTTAAGACCGTTATTAAATTCTATCTGTGCCTTTTCGATAACGGCAATGTTTTCGATATTAAGTATTCTTAACATTTAACAATTTCTCCAGATTGGATGTAAACGCCTGCGCTGCGCTTTCACTTTTGCAAAGAACAAAAATAGTGTCATCTCCTGCAATAGTTCCGAGAACACCATTCCACTGAACAGAATCAATAGCGGCGCATGCCGCTCCTGCCATTCCGGAAAAGCATTTGACGCAAACCGTGTTCATGGCACGTTCAACGCTTATGATTGATTCGGAAAAAATACCGTTTGCTCTGAGCGATACAGCGTCTGAGCTGTTTTTCCGTCCGGTAGAGTAGATATATCTTCCGCTGTCAGACAGCTCTTTGACAAGCTTCAGTTCGCGTATATCTCTCGAAATAGTCGCCTGCGTTACATCAAATCCGCTTTCCTTGAGAATTATCTGTAGTTCCTCTTGTGTTTCAATCTCTATATTATCAATTATTTCAAGGATTTTAGCCAATCTTCTTTTTTTCATTCAAGCTCTCCTTTCAATAATTTTTTTCTTCATTACCTCGTAAAAATTGTCAGGCTTGATTTTGATAAGCCTTGCGCTGTAAGGTGAAAGCGAAATGCTGACGCCTGTTTCCGCGGTAATCACAACAGGCTCCTCACCGTCACAAGTGATAATGGCGTTGTTGCTGACGTCGCTGACTGCCATGACTTCAAGCACACTATCGCTGTTTACAACAATGCTTCTATCCATAAGCGAATGGGGACAGATAGAGGTTACAACAAAGCACCTCATATCAGGACTCAGTACAGGCCCTCCTGCCGCAAGATTATAAGCGGTTGAGCCTGTCGGCGTTGAGATAATAACACCGTCTGCTCTGACAGACCAGAGTTCGCGTCCCTCGCAGGTGATTTTTATATCTATCAGTCTGGCAAAATCGCCTCTTGACAGAACCGCGTCATTAAGGCAATGAAAAGTTTTGACTGTTTTTCCGTTTTCGCATATCTCAGCTTTAAGCATCATTCGCTCGTCAAGCGAATAATTGCCTGCCGCAACATCTTTTAAAAGCATCAGCTCGTTTCTTTCAATACAACTCAAAAAGCCGAGTCTGCCCGCATTAATTCCCAAAGTCGGCTTTCCCAAAATAGCGGCATGCTTCGCGGTTTTCATTGTTGTTCCGTCTCCGCCTATTGCAACAGCAATATCGCACTTTTCTATAAGACTGCTTTCGGGAAGAAAATCAAATGAAGCGCCGCTTATAATATCGGAATATTCATCACTGAAATAAATTTTGCAGCCGGTGCCGTCCAAAACGGCAAGCATTTCCCTCGCGACAGCTTCGCAATTTTTATCGTTAAGATTTGTAAAAACGGAAAAAATCATTAATGTAATCCTTTCACCGGTTTTCGCTATTTAAGGTTTTGACACATTACAGCAATTCTTCATGAGACTGATTAACGAGCGAATTTGCGTTTATATTACTTTCAACGGAAGGGACAGATGATTTCTTGATATAAATCAGATATTCAATGTTGCCCTCCGGACCTTTTACAGGTGAAAACGCGAGACCGCAGACCGAAAAACCGTTTTCAACAGACAAATCCATGATTTTCTGTACCACCTCAAGATGTACCGATTTATCTCTTACAACGCCCTTTTTTCCGACCTTGTCTTTACCCGCCTCAAACTGTGGCTTGATAAGGCACACAGCCTGCCCGCTGTCAGACAGCAGTTCATTCAGCTTCGGAAGAATATGCCTGAGTGAAATAAACGAAACGTCGACTGATGAAAAATCAATTTTATCATTCACCAAATCCTCCGTCACATATCTGAAATTTGTTCTTTCAAGATTTACAACTCTGCTGTCACATCTGAGTTTCCATGCAAGCTGACCGTAGCCGACATCTATTGAATAGACCTTGGAGGCTCCGTTCATAAGCATACAGTCCGTAAAGCCGCCTGTTGATGCGCCGACATCCATACAGATTTTACCGTTAAGGTCAATCGGAAATTCGCTGAGCGCCTTTTCAAGCTTGAGTCCGCCTCGGCTCACATATTTCAAAGAGTTTCCGCGCACTTCAAGAACATCGTTCTCACCGATAAGCGTACCGGCTTTATCCGTTTTCTGATTATTAACATAAACCTGTCCTGCCATAATGACTGCCTTTGCTTTTTCCCTGCTGGGTGCAAAGCCCTTTTCAAACACGGCAACATCAAGCCTTATTTTGTTAGCCATTCAATACCTCATCAACAACAGACTTACTGTCCAGATGATATAACTCAATTTGCCTTTCGGCAGAAGCCTGTTTTACGAATTCGTTTCCGACAGCTATGTGCCTGTAATAAACGTCAATCCCGTTTTCCTCAAGCATTGATCCGAAAATCTCTCCTGTGCCGCCTGTTTTAACTGCCTCTTCAAAAAAGAAAACTTTTTTTGTATTTTCAAGCAGCTTCAAAACTGAATTGTTAATTGGCTTGATTTTATTCAGCTTGATAATAAATGTGTCCTTAAGCTGCTTTAAAGCTTCATAGCACTGCGAAAATTCCCTGCCGTAGGTTACAATGCAGTTTTTGCCCGCCTTATCACCGAAAACAGAATAATCCGACTTGTCATATTTATAGCTGTCGGGAAGCGCGCCTTCTTTCCCTCTCGGATAACGGATAGCGCAGGCACAGTTTTCATGATATATCGCGTTGCCGAACATAAGGGCAAGTTCCTCATAGCTGCTCGGTGCGTAAACAGCGAGCTTCGGAATACTATTCAGAAAGGCGGTGTCAAAAATCCCCTGATGGGATTCACCGTCTTCACCAACAAAGCCTGCTCTGTCAATTGCAATAATGACCTTTAAATCCTGCATCGCAACATCGTGCATCAGTTGATCGTATGAGCGCTGAAGAAATGTTGAATAAACGGCAAAAACGGGAATCATTCCGTTTTTTGCAAGACCTGCGGAAAATGTAACGGCGTGTTGCTCCGCAATTCCGACATCAAAAAATCTTTTTGGATACAGTTCGGAAAATTCACTGAGTCCGGTTCCCTGAGCCATAGCCGCTGTTACACAGCAAATCCTTGAATCTTTTTCTGCAAGCGCGCACATAGTTTTCCCGAATACCGATGAAAAATTTTCTCCGCCGGAAATCGGCTCACCCGTTTCAATATTAAATTTTCCTATTCCGTGAAACTGGGTCGGATTCTTCTCGGCAGGATTGTATCCGCGCCCTTTAATCGTATTAACATGAATAAGAACAGCATGACTGTGCGCTTTTGCCGCATTCAAAACCGAAATAAGACTGTCCATATCATGCCCGTCAATCGGACCGTAATATCGAAAACCGAGATCCTCGAAAAAGGTGGCGTTGTTATATACTTTTTTTCTTATCTTCGTATTAAGTAATGTAATAAATCTGTTGATTTCCGAACCGATACGAGGAATTCTGGCTATTGCGCGCTGAACTCCCGATTTGAAAGTAAAATACCGCTTTGATGTTCTTATCGTTGTCAGATGCTTTGCCATAGAGCCTACATTTCGGCTTATCGACATATTGTTATCGTTCAAAATAACTATAAGATTACTGCACTCCGCAGAAGCGCTGTTGAACGCCTCATACGCAAGTCCTCCGGTAAGGGCGCCGTCGCCTATTACGGCAATAACTTTCCCTTTTTCCCCCTTAATTTTTTTTGCGATTGCAAGCCCCGTTGCCTGTGATACCGACACGCTTGAATGACCGCTTGAAAATATATCGTGTTCGCTTTCGATCGGTCTCGTAAAACCGCTTATACCGCCCTCGGTACGAAGTTTTGAAAATGAATTCTTGCGCCCGGTAAGAATTTTATGGGTATAGCACTGATGACCGACGTCAAATACGATC
>CANPXD010000019.1 GCA_947585615.1 uncultured Clostridia bacterium | reverse complement strand
ACCGATAACAAATTCGGGCATACCGAGCAGCCGCGATATACTGCGCGCCGCGTCAACAAACCAGTCACCGCCCTTTATGATAAGAACAAGCCCGATCAGGAACAGACCGTACATCATTACATTTTCCATATCACCGTAAAGCCCCTTTAATTATAAAATTACAGATATACTAATTTATACGCCGCAGAACAACCGCAAAACACTGCTGTTTCGCAATTTCTATTGCCAAAAAACCGGCCGTATGATAAAATGAAAGCAAATAAAAAATGGAAAGAAGTGTTTCTGTGGACAAAAAAAAGCAAACTCTGCTTGAAATATTTATTCCCGTCGCGCTTGCCGTGATTGTGCTGATAGGCTTTGCAATAAGCGGATACGTTACAAAAAATCTGGACGAGGAAAATCCGACGGCGCAGACAACGGCACCGACAACAGAAAGTGAAAGCGAGCCTGTGAACGAAACGGTGCAGTCGAAAGTTTCACTTGTTGCGGTCGGCGACAATCTTATCCACAATACCCTGATCGCCGCGGGTCAGAAAAGCGACGGCACGGAGGATTACAGTTCATTTTATGAGCATATCAGCCGCGATATTTCCGCGGCGGACATTGCCGTTATAAATCAGGAAACGATTCTCGGCGGCGAGGAATTTGAATATACGGGCTACCCCACTTTCAACACGCCGTGGGCAGTCGGGACTGCCGCGATTGACGCAGGCTTTGACATTTTTACCTGCGCCACAAACCATTCACTCGACAAGGGATTTAAGGGCATACAGCAGGAATGTCTTTTCTTTGACAACCATAAGGAAGTTGTTCACACAGGCACGAACGACAGCAGAGAGGACTATGACACTATTATTTACTATCAGAAAAATAATATTACTTTTGCGCTGTTGAATTATACTTACGGCACAAACGGAATTCCCATTCCCGAGGACAGGCCGTGGTGCGTCAATATGATGGACAAGGATAAAATAACCGCAGACGTCAACGAAGCGCGCGAAAACGCAGACGTCGTTATCGTATTCCCCCATTGGGGGACGGAAAACAGCTCCACCGTCTCAAACTATCAGGAGGATTATGTTAAGCTTTTCTCCGAACTCGGCGTCGATATAGTTATCGGCTGTCATCCCCATGTTCTCCAGCCTGTTGAGTGGGTTGAAAATGAAACGACGGGCAAAAGAATGCTTGTTTATTATTCGCTCGGAAACTTCATCTCCCACCAAACGAGTCTTGACCAGCTCTGCGGAGGTATGGCAAAAATGGAAATAGAAAAGAACAAAGACGGAATACGTATCACCTCGGCGTCGCTCGTACCCCTTGTCTGCTGGTACAGTGAAGGAGACAGCGGAAAATACAACTTCTCTGTCTACAAGCTTTCCGATTACACAGACGAACTTGCCGCCACGCATAAGCAGAAGAGCAAGGGCGCGACCCCCGAATATTTTATGGAGCATGCAAAGGATATTATACCCGAGGAGTTTCTTGAAACAGATTGATCCGCCGCTTGCCGCGCAAAGGTGAAAAATGCACAAAAATTTCTGACCTTATGACGCGCAAAACCGCAGATTGTATAAAATTCAAAAATTGTGTTGACATTTGTATGTTTGCGTTTATATAATGTTGTTGTAGTAAGAACAAAGGCGTTCCGATTCGTTCGGAGCGCCTTTTTTTGTTTAAAAAATTTTTTGGAGGAAATTTTATGAGCAAGTATACCAAAGAAGACATACTCAAGGACGCGGTCGATAAAAATGTTGAGTTTGTAAGACTCCAGTTTACGGATGTTTTCGGTCTTATGAAGAATGTTGCGATCACCGTTTCACAGCTTGAAAAGGCGCTTGACGATGAATGTATGTTCGACGGCTCGTCGATAGACGGATTTGTCCGCATAGACGAATCGGATATGTATCTTCATCCCGATCTTGATTCATGGGCAATCTTCCCGTGGAGAACTTTCGGCGGAAAAACAACGGCTCGCCTCATCTGCTCCGTTTATATGGCGGACAACAAGACTCCGTTTATGGGCGATCCGAAAAACATTCTCAGAAAGGTTATCGAAGAGGCGGCGGAGATGGGCTACGGCTTCAACGTAGGTCCCGAACTTGAATTCTTCCTGTTCAAAAGAGATGAAAACGGCAATCCCACAACCGAGATGACCGACCTTGGCGGATATTTTGACCTGAATCCCATCGACGCCGGCGAAAACTGCCGCCGCGACATCTGCCTTGCTTTGGAGGAAATGGATTATGAGATTGAGGCGTCACACCACGAGGTTGCCGAATCCCAGCACGAGATTGATTTCAGATTCGGCGATGTTATGACGACCGCCGACAGAGTTATGACCTTTAAACACGTTGTTAAAACCTATGCGACAAAGCATGGTCTGCACGCAACCTTTATGCCGAAACCCGTTCATGGAATCAACGGTTCGGGTATGCACACAAATATGAGCCTTTACAATCTTTCCGACGGCTCGAACGCATTTGACGACCCAAGCGATAAACTCGGACTTTCAAAAACCGCTTACGCGTTCATCGCAGGCATTATGAAGCATATCAAAGGTATCGCGGCGTTTTCTAATCCAACCGTAAACTCCTACAAAAGACTTGTTCCCGGCTATGAAGCTCCTTGCTATCTTGTATGGTCCGCTTCAAACCGTTCCTGCCTTGTCCGTATTCCCGCGGCAAGAGGCAAGGGAACGCGTGTTGAGCTTCGCTGCCCCGATCCCACCTGCAATCCCTATCTTGAAATGGCGCTCTGCCTTGCGGCAGGTCTTGATGGCATAAAGAACAATATTGAGGTTCCCGCTCCCGTTGACTACAACGTTTTCGGTCTCAGCCCGCAGGAGCTTGAGGAGGCAAAAATCGAATGCCTGCCGAGCAGCCTGATAGACGCCGTAAAGGAGGCGGAAGCCGATCCGTTCATCAAGGAAACGCTCGGCGACCATATCTTTAACGCTTATATTGAAGGCAAGAAGAATGAATGGGACGAATATCGCACACAGGTTTCGCAGTGGGAAATCAACAGGTATCTTAAAAAATAAAACAGAGGAAATTTGCCCTCTCTTACGGCAGAAATGCTGATAATGACCGGCGCGTCTTATTTTGCGTCGGTCGGTAAATACACAAAGGCGTGTATTTCGCAGAGCTTTATCTGTGAAAAACACGCCTTTTTCTTTGTCCCCCATGCGGCTGACGGGAGCAAAGAATAGAAATTCTTATAATAAATCATCAGGAGGAAAAGAATTATGGAAAGTATTTTAGAAGTCGTGCAAGGTGAGGTCTACGGCGTATGGTTTTTGATCGGCGCAATACTCGTGTTCTTTATGCAGTGCGGTTTTGCGATGGTGGAGACCGGCTTCACACGCGCAAAGAACGCAGGAAACATCATTATGAAAAATCTGATGGATTTCTGCATAGGAACCGTTATGTTTATCCTGATAGGATATTCGCTTATGTGCGGCGAGGATTATATCGCCGGCATTATCGGACTTCCGAATCTCGGAATTTTTACGGACTACGCAAGCTTCAACTGGTCAAACTTCGTATTCAATCTTGTTTTCTGCGCCACGGCCGCAACTATCGTATCGGGTGCAATGGCGGAGCGCACAAAATTTTCCGCATACTGCGTTTATTCTGCGGTAATTTCAGCGGTTGTCTATCCGATTGAAGCAGGATGGATTTGGAATATAAACGGAAACGGCTGGCTTCAGAAGCTCGGCTTCCACGATTACGCAGGCTCTTGCGCAATCCATATGGTCGGCGGTATAGCGGCGCTCATCGGTGCAATCATTCTCGGCCCGCGTATCGGAAAATATAAGGTTGACAGCAAAACGGGAAAGAAAAAGGCAAAAGCAATTCCCGGTCACAGCCTCACGCTCGGCGCACTCGGCGTTTTCATTCTCTGGTTCGCATGGTACGGCTTTAACGGAGCGGCGGCAACCGATGTTTCAACGCTTGCGTCTATTCTGCTCACAACAACTGTCGCTCCCGCTGTGGCAACGGTTACGGCAATGCTGTTCACATGGATAAAGGATGGCAAGCCCGATGTTTCCATGTCGCTCAACGCGTCCCTTGCAGGTCTTGTCGCAATCACCGCACCCTGTGATGTAACCGATACGCTCGGCTCTGCGGTTATAGGCCTTGTTTCCGGCTTCCTTGTCGTAATCCTTGTTGAGCTACTCGACAAGAAGTTCCATATAGACGATCCCGTCGGTGCTGTCGCCGTTCATATGGGCAACGGTATCTGGGGAACTCTCGCAGTAGGTCTTTTTGCAACCGACAAAGCGCCCGGCTTTGCCGTTTCGGGTCTCAGCCATGAGGGACTTTTCTACGGCGGCGGCTTTGCTCAGCTCGGAATCCAGCTTACAGGTTTTGCCGCTGTTGCGTCATGGGCGACTGTAACTATGATCATCACGTTCTTTGTCATCAAAAAGACAATCGGTCTGCGTGTTTCAAAGGAAGAAGAAATCAAGGGTCTTGACGCAACGGAACACAATCTTCCGTCCGCTTATGCCGATTTTATGCCTACGGTTTCCGCTTCCGATATATCTTCCGTTCCTGCCGCCGCAATGCCGAAGGTATCGGTTGAAAAGGCTGTTCCCGTTGAAAGCTTTACAGCGAATAAGGACAGCAAGCTCACAAACGTTGTTATGGTATTCAATCCCTCAAAATTTGAGGAGGTCAAGGAGGCGATGAATTCCATCGGCGTAACGGGAATGACGGTTACAAACGTTATGGGCTGCGGCGTTCAGAAAGGTCATATCAGAAGATACCGCGGTGTTGAAATCGAGGAAATGAATCTCAATCCGAAGATGAAGCTGGAAATGGCGGTTTCGAGAGTGCCGGTTTCAACAGTTGTGGACGCGGCAAGAAAGGCGCTTTATACCGGCAATATCGGCGACGGAAAGATATTCCTGTTTGATATAGAGGATGTTGTCAAGGTACGCACGGGAGAACATGGAGATGACGCCCTCCAGGGTGAGGAAGATCTAGCAAACGATTAAAACGTAAAGGCGCGTCCGCGCAAAGAAAAACCAACCGCCTGAATTTTATTCAGGCGGTTTTTAACAGTATAAAAGCGCAGACAGGCGGTTTAATTGTAGATTATATTGTAAAGTTTGTCAGGATAATCGGTCATAATGCAGTCTGCTCCCACAGAGTAAAGATATTCCATATCGCTCTCGTCGTTGATTGTCCAGTACTGCACCGCGATTCCGTGGCTGTGCGCATAATTGATAACCTGCGCCGTGCCGAGATTTGCAACGAGCCTGAGCGGCATATTGAACGGAATCTGCAAAACGGAGTAGCTTGGATTAAAATCCTTTCTGTCAGTAAGCGCCGCCGTCCAGAATTCAAGCACCTCTTTTATGGTGGCGCTGCGCATCAGATCGGGATGCGCCTCGTCAACGTAGTGCGAAACCTCTTCGTTGAACGAACCGAAAATCACCGAATCGAGAAGGTTTCTTTCAACAAGCACATCGTACAGAATATCCACTCCGCACTTGCCCAACTCACCGCCGTTCTTGATTTCAATGATGTAATTATACTCGCCTTTCGAGCTGAGATAATCCAGCACATCTTCAACGCGCAGGATCCGAATTTCTTCGGGTGCGCTGTCTCCGAGGCCTTCAAACGGTGTTTCTCCGTTTTCATCGGTGAATTTTTCTCCCATATTAAGAGCGTGAAGCTCCTCATAGGTGTAATCCTCGGGGCGGACGCCCTCCTTGCCGAAAACCGTGGCGCTGTCCGATGTTCTGTCGAGCGTGTCATCGTGAAGGAGAACAAGAACATCATCCTTTGTGATGTGCAGGTCAAATTCAAAAACATCCACCGAAAAGCTGCTGTTTTCGGCGCAGTTTTCAAACGCCATAAGCGTTTCCTCCGGCATAATGCCTGCTCCGCTGCGGTGCGCGCTTATCTGCGTGTTTCCGCTTTTTATGTATTTGTTGTCTGTTTTGTAAACCTCAATGTTTTCCGGATTTGAGCGCCAGTTTGCCGAAATCAAGTCTCCTGCAACAATCAGCAGAAGAATGATTCCTATTCCCGCGAACACGCTTTTGATGGTTTTCCCTTTTGCCTTTTTTTGTTCTTTTACTTTGGCTTCCATAAAAATCACCCTCTTATGGGAAATTATAGATAAAATGCTTTCATATGTCAAATGAAAAAATGTTCGCCGCCTTTTTGTCCGCTATGCAAAATACGATATAACTTGTCTATATTAACCAAAAAAATATTTTTCAGTAATTAATTTCCTGATTTTATTGTGCATAATTACCAATGAATAAAAACTTTTGTGAAATATTCTATATATTTGCCGAACAGCCTTTTTATTTTTTTATAAAATGATGAAATTTGCGGCGGTTTATTGATATAAAAAATAGAAAGATTTATAATTGTAGTAACTGATAAAGGAGGAATAGCTATGCTTAGAGAGGGACAGGTGCGGATTCCGTCCGGCTGTGCCATCGCGGCGATTATCGACCGTAAGGGCGGCAGAATAAACGGTTCCGAAATCATTAAATCCATTGCGCTGATGCACGACCGTTCAAACGGTCTCGGCGGCGGATTTGCCGCCTATGGCATTTATCCGGAACACGCTGATGATTATGCCTTTCATGTTTTTTATGATAAGCCTGAGTCAAAAGTTGCGTGTGAGGATTTTCTTTTTAAGCACTTCAACGTTGACGTTTCGGAAAAAATACCGACAAAAAAGATAGACTCGATCGCCAACGGGCCTGACATATGGCGCTATTTTGCAAAACCAAACAAGGTCAGAATGAAAGAAGCGCGTATGGACGAGGAAGAGTACACCGTTCAGTGTGTGATGAAAGTCAATCAGGATATAGACGGCGCGTTCATCTTTTCAAGCGGCAAAAATATGGGCTGCTTCAAGGCTGTCGGTTTTCCCGAGGACGTCGGCGAGTTTTATATGCTCGACCAGTACGATGCGTATCTCTGGACGGCGCACGGCCGTTTTCCCACAAACACACCGGGCTGGTGGGGCGGCTCTCACCCGTTTAATATTTTAGACTGGTCAATCGTTCACAACGGCGAGATTTCATCCTATGACGCAAATAGGAGATATATTGAGCAGTTCGGCTATGTCTGCACAATGCAGACGGATACGGAGGTTATTACATATTTATTCGACCATCTTATCCGCCACCACGGTCTGCCCATTGAGGTTGCGGCGGATGTGCTCACCGCTCCCGAATGGGATGAGATAGACAGAATGGACAGCGATAAAAGGGAATATTTTACCGCCTTGCGCTCCATATACAACGGCGCTCTCGTAAACGGGCCGTTTTCGGTTATCCTCGGCTCAAACAAGGGACTTCTTGCCATTAACGACAGGCTGAAGCTGCGTTCTCTCACAGCGGCAACAAAGGGTACGCGCGCCTATTTTGCCTCCGAGGAATCGGCAATCCGCATTATATGCCCCAACCCCGAAAAGGTCTGGTCGGTAAGCGGTGCGGAGCCTGTTTTCGTTGAACTTGAGCCGGACGGAGAGGAGGATAAAAAATAATGATTAACTATATTCCGCGGCGCTTTACCGTTGTGCGCGACAGGGAGCTTTGCATAGACTGCGGCTGCTGCGTGCGGCAATGCTCCAATGAATGTCATTTTTACGGCAGAGACGGCAAAACGGTTTCGGTCCATTCGGACGCCTGCGTCGCCTGCCACAGATGCGTTGACCTTTGCCCGACAGGCGCACTGCGCATTGAAAAATATGTCTGCGACTACCGCGACAATGCAAATTGGACGCCTCAGTATCAGCAGGAAATCTGCCGTCAGGCAAACACCGGTTCAACGCTTCTTTCCGCAATGGGCAACCCCAAGCCCTTCCCGATTTACTGGGATAAGTTGCTGCTCAATGCGTCTCAGGTAACGAATCCGTCGATAGACCCGCTGCGCGAGCCGATGGAGATACGCACGATCTTGGGCAGAAAGCCGAAAAAAATAGAGGTTGAGAAAAAGGGAAAGCTCCTCACAAAAATGCCGCCGCAGGTTATGCTTGAAACGCCGATTATGTTTTCGGCAATGTCTTTTGGTTCAATCAGTATGAATGCCCAGAAGTCGCTCGCGATCGCGGCAGGACGGCTCGGAACACTTTTCAACACCGGAGAGGGCGGACTTCACAGCGAACTGAAAGAATACGGCAGATATGCCGTCGTTCAGGTTGCTTCGGGCCGTTTCGGCGTACATAAGGAGTATCTTGAAAACTCAAAATTCATTGAAATAAAAATCGGTCAGGGCGCGAAGCCCGGCATCGGCGGTCATCTTCCCGGCGAAAAGGTGAACGTTGAGGTTTCAAACGCGAGAATGATTCCTGTCGGATCGGACGCCATTTCCCCTGCACCGCACCACGATATTTATTCGATAGAGGATCTGCGCCAGCTTATATGGTCGCTTAAGCAGGCAACAGACGGCAAAAAACCGGTATCCGTAAAAATTGCCGCCGTTCATAACATTGCGGCAATAGCCTCGGGTGTTGCGCGCGCAGGCGCGGACATTGTTGTGATTGACGGCTTCAGGGGCGGCACGGGCGCAGCGCCCACAAGGATACGGGATAATGTCGGGATTCCGATAGAGCTTGCGCTTGCCGCGGCAGATCAGCGTTTGCGCGATGAGGGCATACGCTCCGAAGTTTCGCTTGTTGCGGCAGGTTCGTTCCGTTGCTCGGCAGATATTGTTAAGGCAATCGCGCTCGGCGCAGACGCCTGCTATATTGCTTCTTCCGCGCTTATCGCAATGGGTTGTCATATGTGCCAGACCTGCAACACGGGCAAGTGCAATTGGGGAATCGCAACGCAAAGACCCGATTTGACGCGCCGCCTCAATCCTGAAATCGCGTCGCAAAGAGTTGTTAATCTCGTGAACGCATGGAATCACGAAATTAAGGAAATTATGGGCGGAATGGGTATAAATTCCGTTGATTCACTCAGAGGGAACAGACTTATGCTCCGAGGTATAGGTCTTAATGAAAAAGAACTTGAAATACTCGGCGTCAAGCACGCCGGAGAATAAGGAGGCGGTATAGATGAAAAAAGTATTTGCACGCGAAGATCTGTGTATAAATTGCCGCCTTTGCGAGGTTTACTGCAAAACGGCACACAGTCAGTCAAAGGACGTTGTCACCGCGTATAAGTATGAAAATCCTGCTCCCGAGGCGCGCATATCTGTCTATGGGGGACGCGACGCGTCCGTCGCGGTGAACTGCCGCCACTGCGACGATCCCGCCTGTGTAAAAGCGTGTATAACGGGAGCGATGCGCAAGGATAAAAAAACAGGCATTGTATCCGTTGATGAGGAAAAGTGCATCGGATGTATGACGTGCCTTGCCGTCTGCCCCTACGGCTGTATAAAAGCGGGCAGGACGGCGGTAAAATGCGATCTCTGTCAGGGGGAGGAGCCTGCCTGTGTTCAGAATTGTCCGAACAGGGCGCTCCTGTGGCTTGAAACAGGAGGTGCTGACTGATGAAATATCTTATTATCGGAGCGTCGGCGGCAGGACTTGCCGCAGCCGAGCGCATCAGAAACGAGGATAAAAGCGGGGAAATCACGATTTTAACGCGTGAAGCCTATCTTCCCTACAGCAGACCGTCCATAAGCTATTATCTAAAAGGCGTGACCGCACAGAAAGATATGTTTTTAAGAAAAGCCGCTTATTATAAGGAAAAGAAGATTAATATCGTTACCGACACGGAAGTCACCAAAATCAATACCGATAAAAAAACCGTGCGCGCAGGGCGCAGAGAATATCCGTATGATAAGTTGTGCCTTGCAACAGGCTCAAAGCCTTTTGTGCCGCCTATGAAGAATGTGGAGGGCTGTAAAAACGCGCTCACGTTCCTGGATCTGGGCGCCGTAAAGCAGGTTAAAAAGGCGGCAAAGGCAGACACGCGCGCTGTTGTAATCGGTGCGGGTCTTATAGGTATGAAAGCAGCCGAGGGGTTGTCAAAAATCTGCAAGTCCGTAGATGTTGTGGAGCTCGCGCCGCGCGTTCTCCCGTCAATTCTTGATGAAAAAAGCGCAAAATCGGTAAAGGCTTATCTTGAGGCAAACTCGATACGCTTCCATCTCGGCAACACCGTTGTTTCGGCAGAAACAAAAAACGGAGCCATTACAAAAGTTCATCTCAAAAACGGTGAAAAGCTTCCGTGCGATCTTCTGATTCTTGCCGTCGGCGTAAGACCTGAGACGGAGCTTGCCGAAAAGGCAGGTCTTGCGGTAAACCGAGGAATCATAACAAATCCGAAAACAATGCAGACAAGTAATAAAGATATCTACGCGGCAGGCGACTGCACGGTTTCGGTTGATATGCTTGACGGCTCAAAGAAAATAATCGCGCTGTGGCCGAACGCCGTTCAGCAGGGAACTGCGGCAGGCAGCCAAATGGCAGGCGGAAGCATGGAAACGGGCGGCACATACAGCGTAAACGCCATTGATTTTTACGGTCTGCGCATCTGCACCTGCGGACTTATCAATGCCGTCGGAGAACAGTATTCGGACAGAATCAAAACCGACGGAGATTCCTATAAACGCCTTATCTTTGAGGGCGGCAGGCTTGTTGGCTTTGTGCTTATCAACGCAAGCGAAAATGCGGGAATTTATACAAGTCTTATTGCGAATCAGACTGATCTTGCCGAGATTCAGGGCGACATAATGGATACGCCGTCGCTCTTTATGTTCCGTAAGCAGGTCAGAACAGATAAGCTGACGGGAGGTGCGGCACTGTGATTATTGAAGCCGGTCTTGAAAGATATGAAAAACTAAATGAACGGATAAAAGAGGAGCTGCTGAAAAGAAACAGGATTACCGTTAAGGACGTAAACGGTCAGCGTTATATCGGCTGTGCTCTTGATTCGGGCAAGGTTATAGAAATCCACGGCACGCCGGGAAACGATATGGCTTGCTATCTCAACGGCGGCAGAGTCGAGGTGTTCGGCAACTGTCAGGACGCCGTCGGAAACACGATGAACGGCGGCGAAATCATAGTCCACGGGCACAGCGGCGATGCGATGGGCTATGGAATGCGCGACGGACAGATTTTGATAAGAGACAATGTTGCCTGCCGCGGCGGCATCCATATGAAGGAATTTGAAAATATGAAGCCTGTTCTTATTATCGGGCAAAACGCAGGCTCTTTTCTCGGCGAATATATGGCAGGCGGCACAATCGTGCTTCTGGGTCTGGGACTGAAAAGAGGCGAAAAGCTGTTCGGCACGCACTGCGCCTCGGGAATGCACGGCGGAAAAATTTTTGTCAGAGGCAGTTTCCCAAAGGAAAATCTTTCTCCGAATATTAAGGTCACCAATTTGTCGGAGGAGGATAAAAAGGAACTCGATTCCTATATTAAGAAATATTGCAAATGCTTCGGCGTCGAATATGAGACGGTTATGAACAAGCCGTTTAAAAAGCTTGTTCCGGCAACGTCAAGACCGTACGCAAATCTGTATACGGCAAATTAAGGAAAGCTGAGGGAAGTATGATGTTTGAAAGCCTTCACGAAGAATGCGGCGTGTTCGGGGTGTTTGAGAATAAGACCACCGATGTTGCGCGCGCCGTTTATCTTGCGCTTTATGCGCTCCAGCACAGAGGGCAGGAGTCCTGCGGTATTGCCGTAAATGACGACGGCGTTTTCTCTCAGCGAAGAGGGGACGGACTTGTGCCGGATGTTTTCACGGCGGAGAGCCTTGAAAAGCTCGGTTTGGGCAATATCGCTATCGGTCATGTCCGCTATTCGACAACGGGCGGAAAAAATCCGAATAACGTTCAGCCGCTTGTTATCCGGCATATCAAGGGAAATCTTTCCGTTGCGCACAACGGGAATCTGATAAACGCCGCAGAGCTGAGAAGAAAGTTTGAGTTGGGAGGCGCAATCTTCCACGGCACTTCGGATACGGAGGCTATCGCCTATTTGATTGTTTCACAGCGTCTCAGGTGTTCCAGCACCGAGGAAGCTGTCGGAAAGGTTATGAACGAGCTTCGCGGAGCGTATTCCTGTGTTGTGATGACGGCGACAAAGCTGATTGCTTTCCGCGACCCGATGGGATTTCATCCCCTTTGTCTCGGAAAAATGCGGGACGGCGCATACGTCGTAGCTTCGGAATCCTGCGCGCTTGATACGGTCGGCGCATCATTTATCCGCGACATAATGCCCGGTGAAATCGTTACCATCGGACCGAACGGCGTTAAATCCGACACAACGCACTGCGGCGCCAAAGGCGGATTGTGCGTGTTTGAATACATCTATTTCGCGCGCCCCGATTCCGTTATTGAAGGCTCGTCCGTTCAGCAGGCGAGGATGCGGGCAGGGCAGTTTCTCGCAAAGGAAAATCCCGTTGACGCCGATATTGTTATAGGCGTTCCCGATTCTGGACTCGACGCCGCTCTCGGTTATTCTCAGGAAAGCTCAATCCCCTACGGCGTCGGCTTTATAAAAAATAAGTATATCGGACGAAGCTTTATTCAGCCCAGTCAGGATCAGCGCGAGGACGCCGTAAGAATCAAGCTGAACGTGATAAAGGAAAACATCAGAGGCAAGAGAGTTATCATGATAGACGACTCGATCGTCAGAGGAACAACCTGCGCAAGAATCGTAAGTCTTCTCCGCGAGGCGGGGGCTAAGGAAGTGCATATGCGCGTGTCCTCTCCGCCATTCAGGTATCCCTGTTATTTCGGAACAGATGTTGACAGCAGCGAAAATCTTATCGCGTGCCGCTGCGATACCGTGGAGGAGATAGCGCGTGAAATCGGCGTTGATTCGCTTGCGTATCTTTCCGTGGAGGCAACGCATAAGCTCGCCGCGAATACCGCCTGCGGCTTCTGCGACGGATGTTTTACGGGCAGGTATCCCGTTGAAGCGCCAAAAGAACAGCCGAAGAATAAATTTGAAACAAAACTCAATCAGTTTTCTTCTTATTATCAGGTACTTGACTAATTCAAAAAAATGTAGTAAATTATATGGGCGGCTGAAAAACGCCGCCGAAAATGCAGATGTGTCCGAGCTGGCCGAAGGAGCACGATTGGAAATCGTGTAAACGGAAGACCCGTTTCAAGAGTTCGAATCTCTTCATCTGCGCCATTAAAATCCCCGAAACCGTAGTGTTTATGCGGTCTCGGGGATTTTTTTATTTTATAATTTTTCTTTGTAAGGTTCTGTTTGTGAAACATTTAAAATCCGTTTTTGTGCGGATTTAGGGTAAAATGAGGGTAAAAAAGTGTATTTTGGTATTATAAATGAAAAGACTGCTAATTTTATTTTAAATGAAACCGGTATTGATGTTCATAATTATAATGCAGTATTAAGGGCTGATAGTATACTTAAAATATTTGATTCTCACGGTAATAATATTAAAGAATTAAATTGAGGACAAAGAGCAATTGAAGATGCTGACATATTGATGCTTTCAAAATTATTTGAAAAAATAAATTATGCTAAATATGCTGGTAAATATACTAAGATGCAAGGCAATAATGACTTTATAAATGTAAAAAGTAGTATTGACCCATCCATAACAATTGGACTAATTGTCCAAAATAAACAGCTTGATATAAGAATACATACTATGTACGCAACAAAAAAAGAAACAACGCCGTTGCGGTAAATATTACCCAAAATAAGCAACCCTTACCTGTAACGTCCAAAACGGACAACGGAAATGTTTCTTTTGACAACAATGTACCAGAAAACGATACGTCTGTCAATAGTAATTCTATGCAGGACAAGCCGAAATATTCACTTAAAGAAGAAGCAAAAAAGTATTCATATAATTTTTTTGTAAACAAACCTGATATGCGTGTTACCAATATCATAGATGGAATTGATTATAAGTCAAATAATATAACAAGGAAAAATATTATTGGTGATGCAATCAAGAATGTAAAAAGTATCGGTCGTATAGACAACAATGGAAATGTGGTCGTCTATGTTGATACAGATGTTGTAGTTGAAATTTCTCCAGCAGGTATAGATGAAACATTATCATATGGTAATAGGTTTCAAACAGTTCCGCGAAAGATGAAAGAAGCAAAAATTGCAACAATAAGAAGTTTACCAAAGATGATAAAATTTGCAGAAATTAAAGAACTAAAACAAAGAAATTATCATGGCAATCAATCAAAATTTTTAGTATTAACTCATCCAGCAATTGTTGACGGAATGACATATGATGTCGAAATAAAAATAAAGAAAACAAGTAAAAATAAGTTTTATATACACAATTTAACACTAAAAAAAGAGATAGATACTCCTACTGGTGAGGTCACCATAAATACGGTGTCAACACCCATTATTAGCAGTAATCTATCTCCGAATGACAATATATCACAAAGTGACACATCTGTCAATAGTAATTCTATGCAGGACGAGACGAAAAATTCCCTCAAAAAACAGCCGATTGACTACAATGCTGTTCTTAAAGAAAACGAAGAACTGTCCGAAATGAACGAGGCTTTAAAACAAATGCTTGAATTAGCATCTGCCGAGAACAAAAAGCTTAAAAACGAGTTTAAAATTACAGACAGGCACAATAGCAAAAGACACAGAGGTTACAACCGTTGATGTTACTACAAATAAGAGTAGCAAGAGACCAACCATCACCTCTGTATCTAATGACAAAGTACCACAAAACGATACGTCTGTCAATAGTAATTCTACGCAGAAGGTTACGGTTGAACTGCGCAAACAGGATTCAAGCGGCTTTCGGCGTTTTTACCGTTTCTCGAAGTCTGCCGATACCTGTCGGAGGATTTTGCTTTATATTTTGAATCATACAATCCAAAGTTTGGCGCAGTATTCCTCACTATAGGATTGAATGATTCTCTCGAAACGAGAGGTGGAATTTATATCTGTTATTTGTTATCCTATTAACAGAAAGAGGCGTCTGTTTCAATCACAAACGATTTTGCAAAAGGAGAAACCATTATGAAACTGAATATCGGAGAAACCATAAAACACTTAAGAAAAGAGAGGGATATTACGCAGGACGAACTTGCAGATATTCTTGGTGTTTCCTACCAGTCCGTATCACGCTGGGAATGCGGTATGTGCTATCCGGATATGGAGCTGCTGCCTGTCATTTCAGACTTTTTCGGCGTTACCGCAGATAAGCTTCTCGGCGTCGACGAAAGGATTGAGCAGAACAAAGTGAATCAATATCTGACGCGATTTCAGGAGGCAATAAGCCACGGCAGGGTTTATGACTGTATCGCCATTGCCCGTGAGGGCGTTGCAGAATTTCCGAACAACTACACCTTGCTGAACAAGCTGATGTACGCACTGTTCCTTTCGGGAGACAGTGACGGAAACATTCCCGAATGGAAAGAAAATATGGAAAAGAACGACGCCGAGATAACCGCTCTGGGAGAAAGAATAATGAAATACTGCCCGGATCAGAATATTCGCCTTGAGGCGGCGGCGAGACTTGCTTTTCATCACTGTGAAATGGGCAGAACGGAAATCGGAAGAGCTTTATACGAAACGTTGCCGTCGTCCAAGTTCTGCAAAGAAAATCAGATTTGGTGGGGAATGAAAGACGATGAAGAACTGCCGTATCTGAGAAGCAAAATCAAACAGGACTATGGCGCGTTAAGAAGCTCTATATGGTTATTGGCAAATTCCCGCCGTATCTCAGATGAGGAATCCATCCTTGCTATTCAAAAAGTTTTTGAGCTTGAAAAATTGATGTATGAAAACACCGCAACACCGGACAGCTGGGGCGCGGCAAAACTTCAGGTGGATCTTGCAGAGCTTTATGCGAGACTCGGTAAAAACACGCCGGCTCTTGAACATTTGAAGCGCGGTGCAAAAGCGGCAAAAGCATTTGACCGCCGCCCCGAAGAGCAATCGTTTTCCGGCGTGTTGTTTGGAACGGTTACAGTGAAAAGAACAGACTTTGAAACCAGCGATACAAGACCGCTTTCCGAAATTATGCGCGACAAATGGCTGTCCTCTTCGGATTTCGACGGTCTGCGCGATACGGATGAATACAAAGAAATTTTAAACGTTTTGAGCTGATCCGCAAACGTTTAAATTCATTTTGAAATCACAAAAGGATTATCTTTTTCGACGCGCCTTTCCATAAATTTCAAGCAGTGCCTGCTGCCCAATGATTTAAAAATACGTTGCGGAAAGGAAGCGCTTTTCTGTTTGATACCGCCAAACCGGAAAAAGCATGGCGG
This sequence comes from uncultured Clostridia bacterium, assembly GCA_947585615.1. Taxonomy (GTDB): domain Bacteria; phylum Bacillota; class Clostridia; order Oscillospirales; family Acutalibacteraceae; genus Eubacterium_R. Next base: position 13,634 of record CANPXD010000019.1, on the reverse strand, counting down.
AACCGCTGTGATTGAATGACCGTTTCACGAAAAATTACCGTAAAAAAAGTCGGATGCCGTTTCTTTTTAGGTAATAAAATGAAGATGAAAGGTGAGGGAAATGGAGCTACTTAAAAATCTGAACAGCTCGGTATCGTATATCGAAAACCATTTGTCTGATGAAATTGATTTGAACGAGGCGGCAAGACTTGCCTGCGAAAGCGCAGATGGGTTTTCAAAACTTTTTCGCTCCTTGACCGATATGACGGTAAAGGAGTATATACGAAAAAGGAGACTTACACTTGCCGCATACGAGCTTCAAAGTTCAAACGGCAGGGTTATTGATATTGCGGTAAAATACGGCTGGAACAGTGCGGACGCGTTTTGCAAAGCGTTTGAAGGTCAGCACGGAATTACGCCGACAAACGCGCGCGACGAGTCTATTCCGATTAACGCTTATCCACCCGTATCCTTTCATATTACAATTAAAGGAGCGGAAAAAATGAATTTAAAAATTACCGAAATTCCCGAATTTGAGGTGTACGGCGTGACGGAAAAATTCGGAGGAACGGCAGATGAACGGTTTGAAAAGGAGCATATTATGTGGTCGGAAAACTTTTCCGATACTCCGAAAAAGTTATGCAGCGGTTTCAACGGAATCTGGTACGGAATCTGGAACAAAGGCAACTATACGATTGCAAGGGCAAAGGGCGACACAGATTTTGAAGGACTTGAAAAGCTGACTGTTCCGAAAGGAAAATATGCTGTTTTCACAACAGAAAAGGGCGGCTATGCGGGAGACGAGCTGCCGAAGCTCAATGAGCAGATTTTTACTTCGTGGTTGCCCGATTCGGAATATGTTCTCAAAGACGATTACCTTGTTGAGGTTTATCACCTGTGGACGAACCGCGCCGAGCGCCGTGCAAAACGATATTATGAAATATGGATACCGATTGAGAAAAGGTAACAACGCAAGAAATTCCCCGGGCGAAGGCTCGGGGAATTTCTTTTTCTTAAAAGTTATTTTTTTGAATTATGCCTTTCGGACGCAGCGGTTACAAATCCTCTGAAAAGCGGATGCGGTCTGTTCGGTCTGCTCTTGAATTCCGGGTGGAACTGGCAGGCCGCAAACCATGGATGTTCCGGCAGCTCAATCATCTCGACAATGTGATTATCGGGCGATGTGCCTGCAAAAATCATACCGCCTTTAATAAGGTCTGTTCTGTAATCATTGTTCACCTCATAGCGGTGGCGGTGGCGTTCATAAATCATGGAAGCGCCGTAAAGGGTATATGATTTTGACTCGGGATTAAGCACGCACGGATACTGCCCGAGGCGCATTGTGCCGCCCATTTCCTCAACGTTCTTCTGCTCGGGCAGAATGTCTATAACGGGATGTGTTGTTTCGGGATTGATTTCCGCGGAGTTGGCATCGCTGTAGCCAAGAACATTTCTTGCAAATTCTATAATCGCCGTCTGCATACCGAGACAGATTCCGAGATACGGGATTTTCTTTGTTCTGGCGTAATTTGCCGCCTTGATTTTGCCCTCTATTCCTCGGCTGCCGAAACCGCCGGGAACAAGAATGCCGTCCATATCCCCCAAAATTTTGTCAAGGTCAACGTCGTCGCCTTCAATGCTTTCAGCGTCTATCCAGTTAATGTCAACGGCTGACTTCGTTGCAATGCCGCCGTGTTTGAGTGCTTCGTTTACGGAAATATAGCTGTCGTGCAGTTCAACGTATTTGCCCACCATTCCGATTTTTACGGTCTGCACAGGATTGCGCAGCGCTCTGAGCATTGTCTTCCAATCGGCAAGATCCGGCTCGGAGCATTTTAATCCGAGCTTTCTGATAACAACATTGTCCAGACCCTCGTTATGAAGCATAATAGGCACGGCATAAAGAACGTCGCAATTGCTGTTTTCAATAACACATTCCTTTTCAACATTGCAGAAAAGCGCGATTTTTCGCTTTATATCGTCAGTCAGCGGATGCTCCGTGCGGCAGACGATTATATCGGGATGAATTCCGAGAGAAAGCATCTCCTTTACGCTGTGCTGAGTGGGTTTTGATTTAAGCTCGTCCGAGGCGGCGAGATACGGAACAAGCGTAACATGGATAAACAGGCAGTTTTCCCTGCCGTATTCAACCGAAAACTGTCGGATTGCCTCCAAAAACGGCTGGCTTTCAATGTCGCCGATCGTTCCGCCGATTTCAACAAAGCAGACGTCCGGTTCGTTCTCGCGGTTTTTCTCTATGGAGCGCTTGATTTCGTTCGTAACGTGGGGAATAATCTGAATTGTTTGCCCTCCGTAAACGCCCTTGCGCTCATCGGTTATTACTTTCCAGTAAACTCTGCCCGAGGTCAGGTTGGAATTCTGAGAAAGCGATTCGTCTATAAACCTTTCGTAATGTCCGAGGTCAAGGTCGGTTTCGGCGCCGTCGTCGGTAACGAAAACTTCGCCGTGCTGAACGGGATTCATTGTGCCGGGGTCAACGTTCAGATAAGGGTCGAGCTTTTGCGCCGTGACTTTGAGTCCGCGCGCCTTGAGAAGTCTGCCGAGTGATGCCGCAGTTATACCCTTGCCAAGACCGCTCACAACGCCGCCGGTTACAAATATGTATTTTGTTTTCCTTTCCACAGTCTGTCCTCCTTTTATATTATGAAGCTTGCGCGTCAGTGTGTGATTTTTGTATTGCTTCCGCCCGGATCGCAGGTGAGCCTGATTCCGAGCTTTTTCATGATCCCCTCGTCCACCTGAGCAAGCAGTACCGAGGAGTGCATTTCACAATGGTTCAGTTTTCTGAGCTGCTCCATCGCGGCGGCGGCGTTTTTGTCGTGCAGCGCCGATACGGAAAGCGCGATCAGAACTTCGTCCGTGTGAAGCCGCGGATTATGATTGCCGAGGTGGTTCACTTTAAGCTCCTGAATCGGAAGAATAACCTCCGGAACAATGAGCAGTGTTTCGTCGTTTATGCCTGCGAGATATTTGAGCGCATTGAGCAGCATTGCGGAGGCACAGCCGAGAAGCTTTGAGGTTTTGCCCGTGATCAGCGTACCGTCGTTCAGTTCTATCGCGGCGGCAGGCTCTCCCGTCTGCTCCGCGATTCTGCGCGCGGGAACGGTGCAGCGGCGTGAATCGGAGGTGATTTCCGCCTGATTCATAAGGAGCTCCAGCTTAAAAATTTCATCGCGCTTATTTATGCCCCTTGCGGCGGAACAAAGACTGCTGAAATAACGCCTGATGATTTCCTGCCGCGAGCTTTCGCAGACCACCTCGTCGTCCGTTATGCAGAAGCCTGCCATATTAACTCCCATATCTGTGGGCGATTTATAGGGACATTCCCCGTATATTCTCTCGAACATTGCCTTAAGAACGGGGAAAATCTCAACGTCGCGGTTATAATTAACCGTCGTTTCCCCGTATGCCGCAAGATGCCACGGATCTATCATATTTATATCGTTGAGGTCTGCGGTTGCCGCCTCATACGCTGTATTAACAGGGTGATTGAGCGGAAGATTCCATATGGGAAACGTTTCAAACTTTGCATATCCCGCCTTGATTCCCCGCTTGTTTTCGTGGTAAAGCTGGGACAGACAGGTTGCCATTTTGCCGCTGCCCGGTCCGGGAGCCGTTATAACGACAAGCGAACGCATTGTTTCTATGTAATCGTTCGCGCCGTAGCCTTTTTCGCTCACGATATGCGGAATGTCGGAGGGATAGCCCTCGATAATATAATGGCGGTAAACGGGAATTCCCATATTTTTAAGCCTTTCTTCAAAGGCGGCAGTCTTGGGATGAGGCGCATACTTTGTAAGAACAACGCTGCCGACGTAAAATCCTCTCCTGCGGAATGCGTCTATAAGCCTGATAACATCAACGTCATATGTGATTCCGAGATCGGCGCGGAGCTTGCTGTTTTCTATATCCTGCGCACTGATGGCTATAACAATTTCAGCCTGTTCTTTAAGCTGAAGAAGCATCTGAAGCTTGCTGTCCGGCTGAAAACCCGGAAGAACGCGCGAGGCGTGATAATCGTCAAACAGCTTGCCGCCGAATTCCAGATACAGCTTGCCGCCGAACTCCGCTATTCTTTCCTTAATCCTTCCCGACTGCATTTTAAGATATTTATCATTGTCAAAACCGATTTTATACATTTTTCCGCTGGCGGCCTGCATACCGGAAGGCTCAGGCTGTTTCTCCTCAAAAAAGAATAACGGCTGCACCGTGGTACAGCCGTCTGTACTTACATATTATACAGTAAAATATCGGTTAAATCAATAGAACAGATAAAAATTTATTTGACTTGGCTTCTATTTTCCGCTCTGATTGAATATTGACATTTTTTTGCCTTATGATATTATATATATCTATAAAAGTTTTAAAAAGAAAGATTGTTTTAAATGGCTTACAAAATAAAAAAAGACCCTGTTGCCAGAATCCCGAAGGCACAGCTTGCGTTCTGGATTGTCGTCAGGATTTCAATGGTTGTCTGCGCCGTGTACTCCTTTGTAAACGGTGATGTCATAATGGGCTTTGAGTCGGTTTTCTGCTTTATTTTCACACATCTTTGGGATATGTTCCAGATTTTCGGAAACGGCTCGTTTATTGAGGAGGTGCCTCCCCTTTCGCAGACGCTGCTTAATATAATAATCTTTATCGGCATCGTTATCGGCTCGTATTTCGGTCTTTTTGACTCTGTTTCATGGTTTGATAATTTTATGCACGTTCTGTCCGGCTTCGTATGCGCCTCATTCGGATATGATTTTGCCTGCATAATCCAGCGCAAAAAGGGGCAGTGCGCCGCAACGCTCGCCGCGATATTCGGACTGATGTTTGCGCTTTCGATTGCCGTTGGCTGGGAATTTTACGAATTCCTTATGGACACGCTCCACGGCACAAATCTTCAGCTTGCAAAGGAGGGCGCGGAAACCGCCGTCTTCGACCTTTCAAAATACAACGGCGAATACGGCTATATCGGTCTTGTTGACACGATGACGGATATGATTATGAATGCCGCAGGCGGAGTTGCCGGAATGATCTTTATGATTGTTCTGCGAAACAGAAAAAAGTGAGCCGTTTCGATTGTTTTTTCAAAACAAGACGGATATAATAATATCAATACTTTAAAACAGGGGTGCATTGCAATGAAAGAAATCAGCATTCGGGAAGTCAATGAAAATATCGTAAGCCTTATCGCCGACGGCTGGGGACTCCTCACCGTTAAAAGCGAAAACGGCTGTAATCCGATGACGGTTTCCTGGGGCAGCATCGGCGAGCTTTGGGGCAGCGACACCGCAACGGTATATGTTAGGGAAAGCAGATACACAAAGCCGCTGATGGACAGCGAGGATTATTTTTCGCTTTGCTTTTTTGACGCGGACAAAAAGGATAAGCTCGCCTACTGCGGAGCAAAAAGCGGCAGAGACACCGATAAGGTCAAGGACACGGGACTTACTGCCGTTTACGATGAAAACGCTCCTTATTTCAGCGAGGCAAAAATTGCCGTTATATGCAGAAAAATGGCGGCGCTTCCTCTGGAAAGCAGTGTTCTTTCGGATGAAATAAAGAAAAAATGGTATGCGGACAGCGATTTTCACACCATCTATTTCGGTGAAATAGAAAAGGTATTGATTTCAGACTGAAATTAGTATATAATATTCTATGCCGAGATTGATCGGCGCGGTTGCGTTTTCAGCGTAGCGCGCGGGCCCTGTGCGACGGGAGGCCGCGAACCTTGTCAGGCGGGGAACCGAGCAGCAATAAGCGGAGTATTCTGTGCGCCGCAGACAAGTCTGTGCGTTACGTTGAAAGCACAACCGTATTTTTATGCGGGAGGCGGCGTTCTTGTATCAGGTTCTATACAGAAAATATCGGCCAAAGGTCTTTTCCGATGTTTACGGACAGGATCATGTCACCTCCACGCTTATTAACGAGATAAAGGAAAACCGCATTTCGCACGCCTATCTTTTCACGGGTTCAAGAGGCACGGGAAAAACAACCTGCGCAAAGATTCTCGCGAAGGCTGTAAACTGCGAGCATAGCGTGAACGGTGAACCGTGCAACGAGTGCGAGGTATGCAGAGGTCTTGACGCGGGTACGATTTATGACGTTGTTGAAATAGACGCGGCATCAAACAACGGTGTGGACAATATCCGGGATCTGCGCGAGGAGGTAAACTATACTCCGACGCGCGGCAGATACCGTGTTTATATCATTGACGAGGTTCATATGCTGTCAACGGGCGCGTTCAATGCTCTGCTGAAAACGCTCGAAGAGCCGCCGGCTCACGTGATATTTATTCTTGCCACAACTGAAGTGCATAAGCTGCCTGCAACAATTCTTTCGCGCTGCCAGCGCTTTGATTTCAAAAGAATAAAGCCGGAAACAATGGCTGTGCGGCTGCGTCAGGTCGCGTCATTTGAGGGAATGGAGCTTGACGACGACGCGGCTGTTCTGATTGCAAGAATTGCCGACGGCGCAATGCGCGACGCCCTTTCGATACTTGATCAGTGCGCGGGAAGAGACAAAAAAATTGATTCCCGTCTCGTTTCCGAGGTGGCAGGCATTGCAGGCAGAGAGTCGCTTTATAAGCTTTCGGACGCCGTCTGCGGTCAGAACAGCTCGGACGCGCTGAACGTGATAGCCGATCTCTACGCGAACAGCTACGATATGGAGCGGCTGTGCGTTGAAATGATAAATCATTTCAGAAATTTTCTTATTGTCAAAACGGTTAAAAAAAGCAGAGAGCTGATTATCTGCACCGACGATGAATATTCAGCCATCGTTTCGGGTGCTGAAAATTTTACTCTGCCGAGAATCATTTTCGCTCTTGATTTGTTCCAAAAATCGCTCGGTGTTATAAAAAGAGGCGCGAATGCAAGAATCGAAATGGAAATGAGCTTTATAAAGCTGTGCGATCCAAAGCTTGAGCAGTCGGCGGACGCCCTGCTGGACAGGATTGCGTCACTTGAACGCGCAGTTAAAAACGGAGAGACCGCTGCCGTGCGGAAGACAGGGAAAAAAGAGGACAGCATCGTAAGCGGCGAACGGTCTGTCGGAGAGACGGCAGAGAAAAAGGAAGAAACGCAAGAGCGGGAAAATACCGAAGAACCGTATGCTCCGCCTATGGAAAATCCGTCTGCTTTTGAGCCTGAATCCGAGCCTGCTCCGCCTGTAAGCGATCCCTCATCAACCGCTGCATTTATACATTGGGCGGAGTTTATGGAAGAGATTTACAAATCCGACATAGCGCTCTACGGCGTCCTGAACGGCGCGAGGGGATATGTGAGAGATGAATTTTTCCTTATCGACAGCGAAAACGCCGTTTTACGCCAGTTCATCAGAATACCGACTCATTCAAAGGCGATAAAGCAGGCCCTTTTCAATGTAACGGGAAAACAGTTTAAGCTCGGTCTTTTCAAGAAAAAAGAAGAAAAGCAGAAAAGGGATCCTCTTGAGGAACTTATTTCAAAAGCGCGGGGAAAAGTTGATATAGAGATAGAATAATATATAAAGCAAAGGAGAAAAGTATGAAAGCAAGACTTCCCCAGGGAATGGGCGGCGGACCTCAGAATATGCAGAATATGCTGAGACAGGCGCAGAAAATGCAGGAAAACATCGAAAAAAAGCAGGCAGAGCTTGCCGAAAAGGAATACGTTGTTTCGTCGGGAGGCGGTATGGTTGAGGTCACCGTTACGGGAAAGCACGAGATAAAGGCCGTCGGAATAAACCCCGAGGTTGTTGATCCGGAAGACGTTGAAATGCTCGAGGATATGCTTGTTGCCGCTTTGAACGAGGCAATGCGAAAGATAGACGAGGAATCGGAAAGGGAACTTCAGTCCGTAACAGGCGGTCTGAACATACCGGGATTTTAAAATAATTCGGAAACAGGTTACTGATTATGGCATATAACTTAGCGCCGCTGCAAAATTTAATAGAGCAGTTTGAGCGTATGCAGGGCATAGGGCATAAAACGGCTCAGCGTATGGCATTTTATGTGCTTGGTCTGAGCCGCGAGGAAGCAGACGCCTTTGCAAACGCCATAACTGACGCCCATACAAAAATAAAGCAATGCAAAATCTGCTGCGATTTGGCAGACGATGAGCTTTGCCCGATATGCAAAAGCGAGAGCAGGGACAAAAGCGTTATTTGCGTTGTTGAGGATCCGCGCGATGTTGCGGCAATTGAGCGTACCCACGAATATAAGGGTGTTTACCACGTTCTTCACGGCGCAATTTCGCCTATGGACAATATCGGTCCGGATCAGATAAAAATAAAGGAACTGCTTGCCCGCCTTTCCGAAGGAACGGTGGACGAGGTTATTATGGCAACAAACCCCACTGTTGAGGGGGAAGCAACGGCAATGTATATCAGCAAACTCTTAAAGCCTATGGGCATAACTGTTTCAAGGCTCGCTTATGGCGTGCCTGTCGGCGCAGACCTTGAATATGCAGACGAGATTACGCTCTCAAGAGCGCTTGAGGGCAGAAGCCTAATCTAATAAAAAGGGAGCGGCGGACTTTGAACAGAGAGGAAATTCAGGTTGTCGCAAGAAACAAAAAAGCCTATCACGACTATTTTGTTCTTGAAACATATGAGGCGGGACTGGAACTGTACGGAACGGAAATCAAGTCGGTGCGCGCAGGCAGAGTAAATCTGAAGGATTCGTTTTGCAGCGTTGACGACGGAGAAATGTTTGCAATCGGTATGCACATTTCGCACTATGAACAGGGCAATATTTTCAACCGCGATCCGCTCAGAAAAAAACGCCTTCTTCTGCATAAAAAGGAAATTATGAAGCTGTTCGGTGAAAGCCAACAGCAGGGACTTTCAATCATTCCGCTCAGTATCTATATTAAAAAAGGAAAAGCAAAGCTTGAAATCGGACTCTGCAAAGGTAAAAAGCTGTACGATAAGAGGGCCGTTCAGGCAAAAAAGGATTCCGACAGGGCAATCGAAAGAACGCTCAAGGAAAATTACAGATAAATACGGGGATGAAAGGATTTCGACAGGGTTATTGAACCTTGGTCAGCGAGCAGCGGCGTTGCACCGCTTAAAAAGCAACAGCTTAAAATTAACTGACAACAATAAATCAGTTGCTCTTGCTGCTTAATTAGCAGCTTGCGTTCTGCCGCAGAGCGCCACGGCTGCGGACAGGGCGTCGATTCAGTGGCGAACATGAATGAAAGACTGCTTCGGCTTTCATCAGGTATCAGAAGCTGCCGTAGTTCGGAGGCTGTTTGCCGCCGCCGAATGAGGGGATGACAAAAAAGACAGACTACGCTCGTAGAGCCCTTGGCAAGATGGTTCTGGACGCGGTTTCGATTACCGCCATCTCCACCAATGAAAGACCTGCACCGTGACGTCGCGTGCGGGTCTTTTTATAATATAAAAACAGAAAATCACGCTGCTTTTTCATAAAACTTTCAAATCATCCTTACAAAATCAACATACATTTTAACTAAAAAAGAAATTAATGGCAAATTTTAATAAAAGATTTATAAAATCATAAAAAAAATCGTGCAATTTAAACAATGTTGTGTTATTATACTACCGTACAAATTAAAAGGGGATAGATATATGCCAAAAAATGAAAATTCAAAGGTAAAACAATTATTTACCGAAATCAAAACGCACTGGAAAACTCCGGCGCCCGGCAAATATGTTCCGTATAGGGAATACGGAGATATACTTATCGGCGGAGGCAGCAACTACGTTGCTTCCAAAACGCTGGATTATCTGTCGTTTGCGGCAAGCTGTTATCTGATGATGTATCATTATAAGCTGCCGTATTTGACGTTTTCCATAATCAACCTCATTAATATGCCGCTCAATTATATCTGGACGATGATGGGCTGGGTTATTAATGACAACCTCGGCTTTTTGCCCAAAAAAACGGAGCGCAAGTTCAACGGGGTATACTTGCTGCTAATCGTAATCGGTCTTTCCATGATTATAGGCGACTATTCGCAGCTTTTTGACCAAACAGGAAAATTTGTTACATATCTTAACGGTCTTGAGGGAATAAGCGCCGCGTCCGCATTCAAAATTCTCGGCACGCATATTCTCTGGAACGGTTGGGCAGGCGCGAGAAATATTTTCTGGCGCAAAAAACTCGTTCCGAAATTCGGAAGATATAAATATTCGCTGTACTGCGACTATATTCCCAAGGTCGTTATGGTTTTCCTTATCGGCTGGCTTCCCTTCTACACAACAATCACCGATGTGCCGACAAGGGTATGGGTTGCCAATCTTCTGTTTGCCATATTCAATCTGTTCGGCGGATTCGCAACAAACGTAAACCAGCTTGAAACCTGCGCCCAGAACTGCAGTCCGAATGTCCGCGAAAGAATTTTCGTAAGAACGTGGCCGATAAAGCTTTCACACTTTGCGCAGTCGATACTTGCGATACTCCTTCCCGTATTTATCGGTATGACGAAAGACGAATGGGCAGACATTGCCGTATTCAAATACATCATTCCGTTCACCTTCCTTGTTTCATCCACGCTGACTATGGTCTTTGCGGGCAGGATAAAGGAACGAATCCCGCAGCCGCCTCTTGAAAAGAAAGTCAGAATAAGCTTCTGGGACGGTATGTTCGGCGTAATGCGGAACAAGTACAAATGGATTCAGACAATAGTCGGCCTGCTCGACTCGCTCGGAAACGGTATGCTTGCTTTCACAACGGTGCTTTATCTTTACACCTTCCGCCTCAGCGGTTTGGCATACAGCCTGATTGTCGCCGTTATCTCATTTGCCGGAACACCGCCGGACTTCTTTACGCCGTACTTTATCAAAAGATTTTCATACAAGCAGATTATGATTTTCTTCCAGCTTTCGAGAGCGGTATGCTACAGCGTTATCGTTCTTGCCTATCTGTTCTGCGGCGAAAATCTCATTCTCTGCGGAACGATATGCGTTGTTATGCTTTTTATTACGGAAATGTTCCAGACCGTTCCGAAATCCGTAAGCCACGATATGGACATCCGTGTCAATGACTATCAGATGTATCTTTCCGGCGAAAGACTCGAAAGCTTTTCGGGCGTTTTCGGCTGGTTTACAGGTCCTATAACAACTTTTGTCGGTCTTATCATTCCCATCCTGATTCTGAGATACGGCTTCAACAGCAACTGGGATGTCCTTTTCATAGACGAATCAAGAATCAAAATCATTGTTATTCCGATTCTGTTTGATATAGCCGGATATATTCTTATGACCATACCGTATTTCTTCTGGGATTACGACGATGACAAGCAGAACAAGGTTATGCAGGTTCTGCGCCGCCGTGAGGAAGTAACAAGAAAGATTTACGAAAAAGAAAATGCGCAGGAAGAAACGGCTGAAGCTGCAAAAACCGAGAAAGAAACAGCGGAGGTGATGTCATGAGGTCAGCAGGAAAAAAGGAAAAGGCAAACAAGCCAAAGGATGACTTTCTTGCAAAGGAAGCAAAGGAAGAACAGCAGACCGCCGAGGCATATACCATTGATGTTCCCGATGACGAAATATGGACATATCGTATTGAGGGACTTCAGGAGCCGCGCATCAACAAGCCTATTGAAAAGGCAGGCGTGAAGAAAGCTGTGGTCATTCTTGTTCTTGTTGTAGCGATAGGGCTTGCCATTTATATGTCTTTCCGCGCTGTTCATAATGACACATACAAATATGAGGATCTCGGCGACGGAACATATGAGCTTGTCAGATTTTCAAATCCCGGAGACATCAAGGAAATAACGATAGATTATGTTGTTGATTCCGAAACGGGCGAAAAGGATATGACAAAACCGATTTCGGTTATCAACGAATATGCCTTTAACTGCGACGAGGTTCTGAATGAAATCTCGCTCGGAAAGGATGTAAAGGAAATCGACGGAAAATCCATCTATAGCTGCTGGTGGGTTCAAAATGTTTGGATAGACGATGAAAATCCGTATTACTGCGATGTGGACGGCGTTATCTACACAAAGGATATGACCGAAGTCGTTTTCTACCCCAACGACCATGATAAGTACATCAGAGCGCAGACAGGCTATGACAATCTTCTGGACGACGAGGGCAATCCGATGGAGGATCTGTGGGGAACTACCGAAAGATATGATGAGGAATTCCTCGCCGAATACAATAAAGTTGTAAGAACATATGTTATTCCCTCAACCGTTACAAAGATCGGTCAGCTTGCATTTGCATATTCCAACATCACCGATCTTTACATTCCCGAGGGCGTTAAGACAATGGAATCAATGGCTGTGTTCAAAAACACCGTTCTTCTCAATGTTTACAGCTATACGGCGGATACTCCGATAACTGACGTCACTTATAAATCAATAGATTCTATGGCAAGCGTGTATAATTCGCTTCCCGAGGGACTTGAATATATCGGCTCGGACTGCTTCTATTATTGCAGAGGACTGACTTATATGTATATCCCCTCATCTGTAACATATATAGGTCATCACGCTTTCTGGGACGCCTGCTATAAGGAAAACGGAGAAGTACTCGGTGTTGCCGAGATAAATGCCGGCGCGGACGAGGAAACGTTTAAAAATCAGGTGGAAACAGGAAACCAGTGGCGCCCGCAATATGATTATATGCTGTTTAAAAAATCAATCCCTGTAAATTATTCCGCCGAAAGAGCATAATCGTTCGCTTAAGGCCTGACTTGTTCAGAACGCAAGTCAGGCTTTTTTTAACGTTTTTCGGTCTTGTGGGAACAGGGACTGCGACAAAACGGTATAACGGGAAAAAGTAAACATTCCGCAGGCAGAGGATTTGAACAAAAAACAGGCGGTCTAAAGTGTCCGCCGCGCATATGGCGGGCTTCCCCGCCTGCCATATGCCATACCGCAAGTTTTTTGCCTTGATTGGGTCACATCAAACCCGCAAAAATACTTTTTTTATTGCGTGTGCACTGTTGATTTTTGAACGGCAGAATATTATAATATTTACATATCCCGCACGCTTTTGCGGACTGAAAGGCAGTGGTATTCAATGAAAAGGAAATTTATTTCCCTGCTCTGCGCCGTCGCGGCTTTTGCTGCGATCCTGATTTTTTCGTACACAGGCGCACAGGCAAAACCCATCACCCCCGACATCAGGCTCAATTTTACAAGCTATGAATTCGACGGTAAAATTCACGGCCCGGGACTCAAGGTCTTTGACGAAAACGGCAATCAGCTTGAAGCCTCAAAGGACTATTTCGTAAAATACAACGGAGAAAGAGTTTATCCCGGAACCTACAGCGTCACCGTCAACTTCATAGGCGAGTACAGCGAAAACGAGCCTGTAACCAAGGAATTCACCATAACCGAAAGCAAGGTTGACATCAAGCTCAGCTGCACAAGCTATGAGTTCGACGGCAAAATTCACGGCCCGGGCGTAACGGTTACGGACAGCAACGGCAATGTGCTTGTTTATCAAAAGGACTATGTCCTCCGTTACCTCGGTGAAAGAACAGAACCGGGTACGTACAAGGTCAGAATCACACTTCAAGGCAATTACAGAGGCACTATTGAAAAGGAATTCACCATAACCGAAAGCAAGGTTGACATCCGGCTCAGCTGCACAAGCTATGAGTTTGACGGCAAAATTCACGGCCCGGGCGTAACGGTTACGGACAGCAACGGCAATGTGCTTGTTTATCAAAAGGACTATGT
>CANPXD010000018.1 GCA_947585615.1 uncultured Clostridia bacterium | reverse complement strand
GGTAGGACTCGAACCTACGACCTCCGGGTTAAGAGCCCGACGAGCTTCCAACTGCTCTACCCCGCGATATATTTTATTGTGCTATTATTATACCAAAATATTTTGTATTGTCAAGTACAAAATTGAATATTGTTAAATATATTTGCAAAAAGAGAAAAGCAGCACTATAACTAAATAATGCTGCCCTCCCCCACTTTCGTGAGTTTATCTGTTTTTTCCGCCCTTGCATACGGATGTCACATCTACATCTGTGACATAGATATAATACAATATTTCGCTATAAAAAGCAAGTCTTTTTTTTATTTTTTTCTGTTTTTTTCATATAATATTTTCGGTGAAAATAAAATTGGAAAATAAATTTGAAAAAGCAGTAGAATTGGCAATGGAAACAGTTGAAAACGGAGGAGAAATATCACGCGCTGAGGAGACAGTCATAAGAATTTGCAAAGCCGACGGCGCATCTGATATTAACGCCTTCATAATTCCTTCCCTAATTTCAGTCACTGCCGTTTTTGATTCAAAAGAAATAACAACAACACGCAGGATCTACAAAAACGACCTGAATCTCGGCAGACTTGAAGAAATAAACAGAATTTCACGTCAGCTTTGTTCTGACAAAAGCTCAGATCGGAAAATGAATTACAGCTATCCTTTGCTTGTCTCAATAATATGCGTACTTCTGTCGACAGGCTCTTTTTGCATTTATTTCGGGGGCACTGTAAGCGATGCTCTTTTTTCAGGAATAGCAGGACTGATCATCACATATATTCCCTATAACAGAAACTCCTTTAATATTTTTTCGCGCACACTTATTGAAGCAATACTTTCCGGCATTATTTCTTTCATTCCGTCTCTTCTCGGTTTGAATTCCCATCCCGATAAAATTATGATAGGAACAATTATGCTGCTGATTCCCGGAATGAGTATCGGCTCAGCAATCAGAGATATGATGAGCGGAAATTTGATTGCAGGTATACTTCAGCTGTCTGAAGCAATCATAGTCGCACTCGCAATAGCTCTCGGATTTGCCGTTGCTTTGCTTATTTTCAGGAGTGATTATCTTGCTTGAAATATTAACCTGTGTTTTGGGAACACTCGGTTTTTCCGTTCTGCTAAAAGTTTCAAGACAAAAATTGATATTTACCGTTACAGGCGGAGCCATATCAGCTATAATCTCCGTTTTAATGCTTAAATCGGGGGAAGGGGTTTTTAAGTCGACTTTTTTTGCGATGACAGCTATCTGTATATACAGTGAAGTGCTTGCCCGATTAATTAAAACGCCTGCAAACGTTATTCTCCTGCCGTCCACAATTCCGCTTCTGCCCGGCGGCAGCCTGTATTATACGCTAAGTTATCTCGTTCACTTTGACGCGAAAAAATTTGCGTATTATGCAAAGGACACATTGCTCACCGGACTCGGTATCGCGCTGGGGGCGATTTTCGTTTCAATAATAGCTTCTTTTATCAAAGATATTACAAACAAATTTAAAGGATGCGCAGAAGAAATATAATCAAATAAATATTAAATAAAACATATTCGCTATTGATATATGTGTTATTTGAATATATAATAACTAATATATTTACATCCTATTTTATCAGCCTGCGGATATGATCGGTAAAATTTAAAGCAGGCGGAAAGGCTTTAATATGAAAGTAAGATTACCGAAGCACAGAGAATTTTTAATTAAGTTTGAAGACAAATACGATAAAGCTGATGAGGCATGGGCTGCTCTCAACCAGATTGTTAAAGATTATTCGGTTGACGGAAAATCAATATACAGTGAGACCTTTATTGAGGACAATGAGGATAAAGTAAAGGCGCTTCAGGAAAAATACGAGTTTACATATGAAATAATTGAAAAATAAGGGTAATACAATATGGAAAAGAAAAAAGCATACATAGTTTCAACTTCGCATCTTGATACGGTGTGGCGCTGGAATCTTGCAAAGACAATAGCCGATTACATACCTGACACAATTTCAAAAAACATTGAGCTTATAGAAAAATACCCTCACTACCGTTTTAATTTTGAGGGTGCGTTCAGATATGAGCTTATAGAAGAATACTATCCTCAGCATTTTAAAATTATTAAAGATTTAATTGAAGCCGGAAAATGGTGTATTTCAGGCACGAGCTATGAGAACGGAGATGTCAATATTCCCTCCCCCGAAGCTATTTTCAGAAATATTCTTCTCGGAAGCAGATATTTTGAAGAGAAATTCGGCAAAAAAAGTACTGATATTTTTCTTCCTGACTGCTTTGGCTTTGGATATGCACTGCCTGCCGTTATGAAACATTCAAGTTTGAACGGTTTCACAACACAGAAACTCAGCTGGGGTTCTGCATACGGCACTCTGTTTGACATCGGTATATGGCAGGGAGTCGGCGGTTCCCGCGTTTTTGCCACTCTTGACGCAAAATCATACCGCAGTAAATTCAGCGGTGACATCAGAGCAGATCTGGGAATTATCAACAAGATTTCTTCAAATGCTTTTAAATTCGGCTTTCCGCAGACACTTCACCTGTACGGAACAGGTGACATCGGCGGCGCTCCGACTGAGGAAAGCGTTGCGGCAGTACAGGAAAGCGTTGAAAAAAACAACAAGGGCGATTTTGAAATAATTTCCGCGTCAACAGATGAGATGTATAACGATTTTGAAAAACTGCCGCAGGAAATAAAAGACGCTTTTCCCATATGGGACGGCGAGCTTTTAATGACCTCTCACGGTGCGGGAGCATACACATCACGCACAGCAAGCAAAAGACTCAACGCCCAGAATGAAAATCTTGCAGACACAGCGGAAAAAGCCTGTGTGCTGGCTGATTCGATCGGCGTTTACAACTATCCCTCCGAAATTTTCAGAAGCGCATGGAAGCGCGTGGCCGTTCATCAGTTTCACGATGATATAACAGGAACATCTATAATGGATGTTTATAACGACAGCCACGCAGATTATTTTACATCTCTCAGTCAGTTTAAAAATGAATATACAGGCGCAGTCAGTCAGATCGCGAATGAGCTTGACACCGAATGGGTTTCGGAATGTGCAGTAATAGTAAATAATCCGTCGGCACAGCCAAGAAAAGATGCCGTTGAAGCTCATGTAAAGCTCCGCCACAATGCAACATTTGTCAAAGTTGTAGACAAAGAGGGAAATGAAGTGCCGAGCCAGATTATAAAAAAAAGCGGCAAGGAATTTGACCTTCTTTTTCTTGCTGAAATAAAACCGCTCGGATACCGTGTTTACGATGTAAAGGCGGCTGACAAGCGATGCGCAATAAAGACTGATTTAAAAGTTTCGGAACACATTCTTGAAAACAGCAAATATCAGGTTGTATTTAACAAAAACGGAGATATAGCTTCGATTGTTGATAAGGAAAATGAGATTCAACTCCTTGAATCTCCGATTAAAATGGCATTGCTCAATGATACAGGCTCTCTTTCTTATCCAAGCTGGGAAATCAGAAAAGAAGATATTGACAAAGAGCCAAGATGCTATGCCAACACGCCCGAATTTGAAATCGTTGAAAACGGCGCGGCAAGAGCGGCTATAAAAATCACGAGGCAGGCGGATCATTCTGAAATCACGCAAATCGTATCTCTGACAAGCGAAGGCGGTTTTATTCGCGTTCAAAATTTTGTTGACTGGAGATCACGCCGAACAATGCTCAAGGCGGTATTCCCTCTTTCCTGTTTTAACAAATATGCAACGTACGACCTCGGTCTCGGCGTAATTAAAAGAGCCTCAAACGAGGATCACCTTTATGAAGTTCCTGCGCAAAAATGGGCAGATATAACGGCAGGTTCGGAAAAATACGGCGTATCAATCTTTTCAGACTGCAAATACGGTTGGGATAAACCGAATTCAAACACACTCAGACTCACTTGTATCCACACGCCTGCAGGAGCATTTACAAAAGAAACACGCCAGGATCTGCAGGATCTCGGAAGAAATATATTTTCCTTTGGGATTTACTGCCACAGGGGAAGCTTTGAAAACGGCACACAGGCTCAATGTGAAATTTTTCAAAAACCGCTTATCGCTTTCCAGAGCACGGCTAAGAGAAAAGGCTCGCTTACAGACGACTTTTCCTTCGCGGAAATCAGCAGCAGCAACGTTTTGATAAGAGCAGTTAAAAAAGCCGAGGACTCTGACGGTATCATTATCAGAGTGAACGAAGCCGCGGGCAAAAAACAGACTGATGTAAAAATACGCCTGTTTGAAGAAATAGATTCTGCGTCAGAAACTCTTGCAACCGAAAAATATCTTTATGACGCAAATTATACCGGAAACGTTCTCTGCTTTGACATAGAACCGTATCAGGTAAAAACGTTTAAAATCCGACTGAAAAAAAGCGAAAAAAAAGGCAGGGAAATTTTTAAAAAGCTTGATCTTAAATATAATGCCAAGGGATTTACCTTTAATGAAAATATGCGAAACGTAATACTTCAGGGCGGCGGCTGTTCACTGCCTGCAGAGCAATGTCCGCCGTCAATAACGGCATCCGGCATTACATTCAGAATGCCGGATCCCTCCGCCGCAGCCGATGTTCTGGTTGCAAGAGAACAAACATTGGAAATCCCGAAAGGAACGACCAAGCTTTATATGCTTGCAGCCTCAACGCTCGGTGATGAAGAGGCAGTGTTCTATGTTGACGGCAAAGAAAAAAAACTGACAATTTTTTCTTTCAGAGAGCCTATCGGCAGATGGGATATGGCTGGAATTGGACAAAAAGCGTTGATTAAAGACGCTTCGGTCGGAATTGAGTTCACGCATACGCATCACCCCGAAGGCGATATACCAAATGGTAAAGCTCATTTTTATATTTATGAAATCGACGTCAGAAACGCAAAAACTCTGACTCTGCCGGAAAACAACAAAATAATTATTCTTGCTATGACTGCTGTCAAAAAATTCTCAAAAACCATTCTTGCAACACGCCTGACAGACAAAACACCTGATGAGAACTACAACTTTGGCAAAATTCCTCCCCTTGATAAAATCATCGATAAAGCAGATTTTATAACAATCAGAGCAGGAAAAATCCAGGAACAGAAAAAGAATGGCAAAGGAAAAGGCTTCAGGAGAGATAATATTATCACAAATATTATCCGCTCCTACACAAAATCAGAGTGGTAACAGCATATAGCAAAAAAACCTATATATCTGAATGAACAAGCCCGTAATACAGGACAATAGAAAAAGACCTCTTGATGCAGAATAAAAACTGCGTCAGGAGGGATTTTTTATGATAATAATTATATATTTATGAAAACAAAATAGACTTCTCCTATCCGAATACATCAAATTATATACTAATTATTGCATTCAAGCGAAAACAAAAAAACGACTCCGTTTGAAAAACGAAATCAGTTTGCTGCATCATATTAAATTTACTACAACAAGAAGAGTTTTTTTGTGCCGTCTGTAAAAATTCGGGCAGTTCAAAAGTGTATAAAGTTTCTTTTGCTTTTGTAAAGCCATTAGACTTTACAAACAAACAATGTTAAAATCTTTGTGGAAAACGATGTGAAAATTGTTAAAAAGTCGACTCGCTAAAAGTTTTTTCTGCGGAAATCGATGTTAAAATCGTTAATAATGTAAAGTAAAAATACTTTCTTTAACATTTTTTCCGCAGTTTCAGAAATTCATTATTCATATTGTCATTTTTAAAACAATAAATTTTAATGCGGCGGATATTAAATCCACCGCATTTTAATCAATCATTTAATTTATTTTTTGAAGAAGCTGACAATATCAGTGAAATCATCATAATCATTAGCAGAAAAGCTGCTTGGAGCAGAAGCCTCGGCAGTCGGAGGAACCTCTATATTTGCGGTTGTCGACTTAATGGGAGCGCCGGGTCCGTTATCACCAAAACGAGTGGCAATAACAGTGATGATCATTTCATCCTCAAGGTTTTCATCAAAGTTCGCACCCCAAATAATTTCACAATCGGGATGAACGGCATTTGTAACAATAGTGGAAGCTGCATCAATTTCCTCAAGACCTATATCGGTTGATGCTGTGATATTGAGAAGAACGCCGCGCGCACCGTCTATAGATGTATTGAGAAGCGGACTTGAAATAGCCTGCTGTGCAGCGATTTCAGCCTTATCCTTTCCCTTTGCGTGACCGACGCCCATATGAGCATAGCCGGCATCCTTCATTATCTCGGTAACATCTGCGAAGTCCGAGTTGACAAGACCTGTGGCATTTACAAGATCCGATATGGACTGAACGCCCTGACGAAGGACATCGTTCGCAATTTCAAACGCATTAAGAAGAGTAATTCTCTCCTCGGTTACATATTTAAGGTTTTCATTCGGTATAACCATAATGGAATCAACATACTGAGCAAGCTCCTTGATACCCTCCTGCGCCTGTTCCATACGGCGCTTTCCTTCAAAAGCAAATGGTGTTGTAACAACGCCTACTGTAAGTATACCGAGATCCTTTGCAATTTTTGCAACAACAGGTGCAGCGCCGGTTCCTGTACCACCGCCCATTCCTGCAGTGATGAATACCATTTCTGCGCCTGTAAGTACATCTGTTATCGCTTCGCGGCTTTCCTCGGCGGCCTTTGTTCCGATTTCAGGCTTTGCCCCTGCTCCGCGACCCTTTGTAGCTTTTTCTCCGATAAGAATTTTGTGCGGAGCAACTGATTTTGAAAGCGCCGGCTTATCGCTGTTTACAGCAACAAATTCAACATCCTGAATGTTGCAGTGTACCATGCGGTTTACTGCATTTCCGCCGCCGCCGCCAACGCCGACAACCTTTATCGATACAACTTTTGTTTCATCCGTATCAATTTCATAACGTCCCATTTATTAATTCTCCTTATGTAAAATATCCGTCAGACATAAACCATAAAAGGCGTCTACATAAACATTGTAACAATATTGTAACTATTTTGCAATATTTTTTTTATTTTATATCAAATATTTTTGCCAAACTTTTCAACGATGCAATTGAATATATTTGTGCAACTTGCATAATTCTTCTTAATGCGGCAAAATAATGACGATTATTGTAAAGATTTGCACTTTACAGGTTATTCTGCTGTAAAGTATGATTCCTTCCCATATGATAAATCGAGTTTGCCTTTAATATTCGGGTTTTCCAATTCAAGTTCTTCACATACCGCAAGTCCCCTGTAGAGCTTATTTTCAAGATCATTGCAGTCTCCAAGCTCAAACGTTATTCGGTTTTCATAGACTATATAGTTATTATTAACGTCAATACTTCCCAGTGAAGTGGCTTCGCTCATATTCACTGCTTTAATTGCATCTGAAAGTTCTGTAATGCGTTTTGCAATTTCTCCGTTTTCAAATTCTATTGCAAACCCCGGACTTGAAGAAATAACCATTGCCTGCGTAATCAAAACCGTATCGTGAGAATCATCTGCCGAGGCTTCAAGCACCTTAAGGTTATCATCAAGCAATATATATGACTTGTCATCCTGTTGAATTGAGAATTTAGGTACAGCGTCGGTAACCTCTATAGTAAGGGTTACAGGAAATTCCTTCTTAAAATTTACATTGTATACATAAGGAAGTGTTTCACATAATCTTTTTGCGCAGGCATCGTAATCAATCAGAAAAAGATTTTCTCCCGTTTCAATGCCGCTCATTCTAACAATCTCCTCTTCAGTATAAATTCCGCTTCCTGAAACTTTTATCTTTGATACATTGAAGAAAACGTTGAGCGACAGCGCTATTCCGAGCGCAGAAAACGCTATTATTATTCCTATTGCAATCAGTGTGTTCCTGACGCCTATTTTCAGTTTTCTTTTTTTATTCTGACGCTTACGCATTTCACTGCGCGTGTAATTGTTGTTTGTTTCGGATATTTGCTGATTATAATAATTCCGGGCAGAACTCATCGGTCTGACAAAGTCATCTCGGCCGAAATTATAATTTGCTTCCTCATTTTTACTGTTCTTCCTTTTTTGCGTTTTCCTTTTCATCATTTATCCTCTTGATGTCCGCACCTATCTGCGCAAAGCTTTCCTCTATTTTTTCGTATCCTCTGCTTATGTGATGAATGTCGCCTATTGTTGAGCATCCCTGTGCCGCCAGCGCCGCAATAACGAGTGAAGCCCCTCCGCGCAAATCAGTACAGAATACATTTGCGCCGTAAAGATTTTTAACGCCGTTTATAACTGCGACTCTGTCGTTCACGCATATATCGGCACCGAACCTGTTCAGCTCACTGATGTGCTTAAATCTGCTCTCAAATATGCTTTCATTGATAACAGTTGTTCCTTTTGCCTTTGTAAGCGCCGCCATAACGATTGACTGACAGTCCGTCGGAAAGCCCGGATATGGCATGGTTTTGATTGTTTTTACTCTTTTTAGGCGCTTTGGTGATACGATTTTGAGATTGTTCCCCTCAAGATAGAGCTTGCATCCCATTTCCATAAATACAGGCATAACGGGCATAAGATGCTGCGCTCTGACATCTTTTATTATCAGTTCTCTTGCATTAAGCGCCGCAGCACTCATATATGTTGCGGTAACAATTCTGTCCGGAATAATTGTATGAGACGCAGGATGCAGCGTTTCAACGCCTTCGATTTCCACAGTTCCCTCGCCCGCGCCGAAAATTTTTGCTCCGCAAGAATTGAGAAATGTTGCAAGGTCAGAAATTTCCGGTTCTCTTGCTGCATTGATAATCGTTGTCTTTCCCTTTGCCAGAACAGAAGAAATAATAATATTTTCAGTTGCCCCCACACTTGGAAAAGTGAGAATTATCTTTGCTCCGTGAAGCGCGTTCCTCTTGCAGCACAGACAGTTGCCGCTTTCATAAATAACTGCACCGAGCGTTCTGAGTGAGCTGAGATGCAGATCAATAGGTCTTATTCCTATGTCACAGCCTCCCGGATAACACAGATAAGCCTCTCCGGTTCTTGACAGGAGTGAGCCGAGAAAAATAATTGACGAACGCATTTCGCGCATCATTTCCTCGGGAATTCTGTTTTCGCATATTTTTTCAGCGTCAACGATCAGAGTGCTTTCTTCTCTTTTAACACTTGCTCCCAAATATTCAAGAATTTTTATTGAAGCATCCACATCTGTAAGCTGCGGCACATTATGTATTATACTTTCGCCTTTAATTAATAATGTGGACGCAAGAATCGGCAATACAGAATTCTTTGCTCCGTGAACCTTTATTTCACCGGAAAGCTCTCTGCCACCGTTAATGATTAACTTTTCCAAAAATCCCACCTGCCGTGCTTAGTCTTATTCATACTATGCCGTTTCGGCGGGATTGCTAAAAATTATTTTACAAGTCCGATGATTATATCGGCTATTCGTTCTCTCGAATCGTTGATTGCCATTGCCTTCACATTTTTTTCAATCATTTTTAATTCTTCCTTGTCTGAAAGCAAATTATCCAGCATTTCCTTTAAAGTCTTTGATGTCAGATCTTTTTCCTCAATGATTCTTGCGGCGTTTCGGTTTACAAGCGCCATAGCGTTGTGATACTGGTGGTTTTCCGCGACGTGCGGACTCGGAATAAGAATCGACGCTTTTCCGAGAGCTTCAATTTCAGAGAGTGAAGACGCACCGGCTCTGCCTATAACTACGTCAGCAGCGGCCATACAAACGTCCATATTATCGATATATTGTCTGATTTCGGCAGTTCCGAGTCTTCCGTTCTTAAAGCCTGCATTTTCAAATTTTTCAAGATATTCCGTACCGTTAGTACCAACAGAGTGTATATGATAATAGTTCTCATTTTTTCCGTTTTCAACGAGTATATCAAACATTGCCTCGTTAATCGGCTCTGCGCCGAGTGAACCGCCAAAGGAAAGCACAAGCGGTTTGTCCCCTTTGATACCGAGCTGCGCCCTTGAAAATTCCTTGTCTGCGTTGATGATTTCTCCTCTGACCGGAAGTCCTGTAACGGCGATTTCCCTTTTGGCTTCAAGGTGATTTATCGCATCTTCAACAGTTACCATCACCCTGTCAACCTGTTTTGCGAGCGTCTTATTCGTGATTCCCGGAAAAGCATTTTGCTCGTGTATACAGGTTGGAATTCCCATCTGGGCTGCCTTTTCAATTACAGGTCCTGATACATACCCTCCAAAGCCGACACAGACGTCCGGTCTGAATTCATCAAGGATTTGTTTGCAGTCACCCTGTGACTTGACGAGCCTTGCAAGCGTTTTAAAATTGTGCATAATCGCCTCTGGAGAAAAAGAACGGCGAAAACCGCTTATATTTATAGTTCTGAATTCAAATCCTGCGTTTGGCACAAGGCGCGACTCCATATGATCCGCCGTTCCGACGAACAGAATTTCCGTATCAGGGTATTTTTCTTTAATATATGAGGCAACCGCGATAGCAGGATTAATATGCCCTGCGGTTCCCCCTGCGGCAAAAAGTATTTTCATTGCTTTCTCCTAAATTTTTTTCTGATTTGCCTTTCTTGAAACGCTGAGAACAACGCCTGCTTCAAACAAAAGCATAATGAGCGCGGTACCTCCGTAGCTGAAAAACGGAAGCGCAATTCCCGTATTCGGTATTGAATCCGTTACAACAAGAATGTTAAGCGCTGTCTGAATCCCTATCTGTGCTATTATCCCAAGAACTATATACGAACCGAATTTGTCTCTTGCCTTCATTGAAATCTGTATGCCTCTCAGTACAAGAAGGACAAAAAGAATAATAATTACGATAGCGCCGATAAAACCGAGTTCTTCACATACTATCGAAAAAATAAAGTCATTCTGCGGCTCTGAAACATACATATATTTCTGCTTTGAATTGCCGAGTCCCACTCCGAAAAGTCCGCCTGAGCCTATCGCATAAAGCGAGTTGTTTATCTGCCATCTTCCGTCAAGGGGATCAAAATCCTTATCCGTAAACGAGGCAAGCTTTTTCTGGATATATTCGGGCATCATTTCAGGAAACATAAATACAACGAGAGCCGCCGCGACAACAGCAATTATTCCCGCCCAAAAGAGCCATTTATTTGTTCCTGCCGCAAACATAATCGAAGAACCTATCAGAAACATCAATATTACGCAGGAAAGGTGGTTTTCAAGGACTATCAGGGCTATAAAAATTCCGATGATAAGAAGGGGAAAGAAAATACCCTCTTTAAATTTATTCACCTTTGCACCGAATTTACAGAAATACACGGACAGCGTAACTATCAGCGTGAATTTTGCGATTTCGGAAGGTTGAAATGTGATTCCTCCGAAAAGCGGAATATAACGTTTGAAGACCTCTCCGGAAGATGTTGATTTCCCTGTATTGTAAAAAAGGACGACAATCAGCAGAAGTATCGTGACCGGAAAAATGATTTTAAGAAGGTCTCTGTATATTCTGTAATCAAGTTTGGAAGCGGCAAACATTGCGGCAAGTCCGATTGCGGCATATGCACACTGCTTTATAAAAAATGAATATGAGTTATCATTCTCAAAATAAGACGTAGGATAGGATGCAGAAAGCAGCATAACAAGTCCGATAGCAAGAAGTATCATCGTTAATGCAAAAAACGGAATATCAAAGCCGCCCGTTATAAGATATTTTTCCATTCTGCCCTTATTAAATGAACGCCGCGGTTTTACAACATTTTCTTTGCTTTGTGCATCGGTGCTGCCCTCTTCATATTGGGGATAGCGCGTCGGCGAAACAAATCTTTCTGCCATATAAGTCATAGCCTTTCAGTTATTTATTCAGCGGAAACGTGCGCCGCCTGATTTAAAAAATTATTGAACAGATGAGCCGAAATAAATAAGTGCAAATGCAATCGCACAGCCAACAGCGTTCACGATTGAAAATACGACGCAGATTTTGTTTTCCTTCCAGCCGCACATTTCAAAGTGATGATGTATGGGCGCCATTTTGAAAACGCGTTTTCCGTGAGTGAGTTTGAAATAACCGATTTGTATAATATCGCTCATTGTTTCGCAAACATAAACTATACCAATCGGAAGTAAAAGGAACGGACATTTTATACAAAAACCGAGCGCCGCAACAAGCCCTCCGAGAAAGAGAGAACCCGTATCTCCCATAAATGTTTTTGCCGGATTTCTGTTCCAGCACAAAAAGCCGAGCATTCCGCCGAGCAGTGCGCCTGAAAGTATACCCAGACCCGCAAATTTCTGAAAAACAGCAATAGCCGTAAAAGTGAATGCAGAAACGGCGGTTACACTTGAGCATAATCCGTCTATACCGTCTGTAAGATTGACGGAATTCATACAGCCGTAAACAATAAAAATTGAAAATATCCAGAATAACGCGGACATAAAAACGTTTTTCTCAAAATTCAGTGTTCCCAGAAAAGGAAAATACCAAACCGTATTATGGGAAAGCCAGAGTGTGAGAACATATCCGAAACTCATCAGAAGCTGACCGAGCGTTTTCTGTTTTGCGGTGAGGCCCTCGTTTCTCTTAAGTTTAATTTTGATAAAATCATCTGTAAAGCCGACTACAGCACAGCCGAGTGCAAAAATAAGGCTCGCTGTAACAAGCACGTTTTCTCTTCCTGTCATTATAGCGGAGTATTCTGTTTCAAGTTCCCCTCCGACTGAGACAAACGAACACGCGGAAATGATAAACGCGGCAATGATTCCGATAATGAACATCAAACCGCCCATATTGGGTGTTCCTTGTTTGGATTTATGCCATGACGGACCTATTTCAAGAATAGTCTGCCCGAATTTTAATCTGCGAAGCCAAGGAATAATGATAAAACCGAGCGCTGCAGTAACACCGAATGCAATGATTGCACTAATAATTATTGCAACTGTCATACTCATTATACATCCCACCTTTTGTATATTTGTTTTATTACATCTTCAAGATGCATTCCCCTGCTTGCTTTAAACAGAACTACATCTCCGCTTTCGGCTATTTCAAAAAGTTTCTCAATCAGCGAATCCTTGCTGTCAAGCAAATACGCGTTTTTGTGATTTTTTGATTTTGCGCCGTTGACAATATGCTCCGCCTGCGTACCTGTGCATAAAATATAATCTATTCCGTACTCAGCGCCGGTTTCTCCGACGGAAAAATGCGCCTGCTCGGAATATTCTCCAAGCTCCAGCATATCAGACAGAACGGCGATTTTTTTCTTGCCGTCCGTACACTTGAGTGTGTCAAGCGCGGCCTTCATTGAATCGGGAGATGCGTTATAGCAATCCTCGATTGACGTTATTCCGTTTATAACAACACTTTTCTGTCTCATTCCCTCGGGAACGTATTTGCCTAAAGCAGAGGCGGCGCTGTCAGGCTCAACTCCTATGAGATAAGCGGCAGCAAACGCTGCAACGGCATTATAGACATTATGTATCCCTATAATCGGCAGTGTGATTCTGCTGTGCTTTCCGAAATATTGAACAGTAAAGGTTGTCGAATCTTTTTCCTCGGAAATATCCGTTGCTCGGAAATCGGCATTTATTCCTGTTCCGAAGTAATATATTCTGCATTTATCGGATTTTACCTGCGAGAGCAAATCATTATCAGCGTTAAGCAATAACGGTGCGTCCTTTTTGAGTCCGTCAATTATTTCCAGCTTGGCTTTGAGAATTCCTTCTCTTGAGCCGAGATTTTCTATATGTGAAACTCCTATATTTGTGATTATTCCCACAGTCGGTTTTGCCGCGCACGAAAGACGGTGTATTTCACCAAAGTGGTTCATTCCCATCTCAATAACAGCCGCCTCTGTTTTGCTGTCTATATCGAAAAGCATCTGCGGAAGACCGATTTCATTATTTAAATTGCCGAGCGTTTTTACCGTATTGTATTTTGAGCTTACGGCAAGATAAGTCAGCTCCTTGGTAGTCGTTTTCCCTACAGAACCTGTAAGACCAATAAGCGGAATGTCAAACCTTTCACGATACCGGCCCGAAAGCTGAAGCATAGCCGCAGCGGTATTTTCAACCCTCACATAAGGACCGTTTACCTTAATATCCTCTGAAATCATCACCGCTGACGCACCCTTTGAAAGCGCTTCGTTTGCAAATTCATGCGCGTCAAAGCGTTCTCCTTTTATGCAGATAAACAAGCAGTTTTCCGTTATTTTACGCGTGTCTATTGCAACTGCGCTGATTTCCGTTTCACAGCTGAATTTTCCTGAGCACGCAGACGCAATTTCAGACAACTTCAGTTTTTCCATATCATTCTCCTACATACTATTCTCCTAAGATTTCGGCAATAACTTCCCGTTCATCAAAATGAATCGTGCCTGTCGGAAGTATTTGATATGTTTCATGCCCCTTTCCCGCAAGAAGAATTATATCCCCGCTGTCAGCATTTTCAAGAGCCCAGCGTATCGCGTCGCGCCTGTTTTCGATAACGATATACGGCGTTGAAATATCTTTCATTCCTTCCAGTATATCCTCAATGATTTTCGACGGATTTTCCGATCGCGGATTATCCGAGGTTACAATACAAAAATCGGAAAGCTCCGCGGCAATTCTGCCCATTTTCGGGCGTTTGGTTTTATCTCTGTCTCCGCCGCAGCCAAAAAGCGTAATAATCTTTTTCTGCGCAATCTCACGAAGAGACGAAATAATGTTTTCCAATCCGTCAGGTGAATGTGCATAGTCAATGATCACTGTATAGTCCCTGTCTGTCGGAACAACCTCAATCCGTCCCTTGACGCCGGTTGACTTTGAGATTGCTGAGAGAACATCTCTGTAATCAATTCCGAGTGAAAGCGCAACAGACGCGGCGCAAAGAGAATTATATACGGAAAATCTTCCCGGAATAGGACAGCTAACTCTGCCTATAAAATCGGCAACAAGCTCATACTCAACTCCGTCAGACTTGAATTTGACGTTTTTTGCGCAGTAGTCAGCGTTGTTTGTATTTACGGCATATGAATAAATTTTACAGTCAAGATTATCAACGATTTTAAGACCGTTTTCATCATCCGCATTTGTTACCGCAATATCGGAATTCTGAAAAAGTATTCTTTTGGAATTAAAATAATTTTCCCATGTTTTATGATAGTCAAGATGATCCTGAGTAAGATTTGTAAATGCACCCACGTTAAAACGAAGTCCGTTTACGCGCCCTTGAGCGAGCGCCTGCGAAGAAACCTCCATTACGCAGTATTCGCACTGAGAATCAACCATATTCTTAAAGAGCTTCTGAAGCTCATATGGGTCGGGAGTGGTGTATTTTGCGGGAAAAATCTCGCTGCCTACCATATTCTGAACCGTTCCGATAAGACCGGTTTTTTTGCCTGTATATTCGAGAATCTGTTTAATAAGAAAAGAGGTTGTTGTTTTTCCGTTCGTTCCGGTAAGACCTATCAGCTTTAGCTTATCGGCAGGATTTCCGAAATAATTCGCGCAGATTTCAGAGAATGCTTCACGTGTGTCAGACACAATAATTTGATTTTCAATACCTAAATCCTTTTCCGTAACGACAGCAGCGGCACCCTTTTCAAGCATTTCTCCCGCAAAGCTGTGTCCGTCGAAGGTATTGCCCTTAATACATACAAAAAGACAGTCTTTGATTACATTTCTTGAATCCTGCGTGACATCTGATATTTCCTTTTCGGAAAAGCTGTTCAGAACTTTTATTCCCTTTAATATTTCCGATAATTTCATCTGAGATTTCCTCCATAATGATTTTTCTTTAGTCAAGCACAGCCTCAGTTGATTTGAAAGTAACCTTTATAACGGTTCCTATCGGAACTTTGCTTCCCTCATCTTCACTTTGCTTGTATGCGACAACAAGCGCGTCTGTCGAATCGTTGCCGCTAATTTCAATATTCAGATTAAAAGATGCCGCAAGCTTGTTTGCCTCAGATACTGTAAGTCCGCTGAAATCCGGCACTTCAACGGTTTCATCTTTATTTTCCGAGTCAGTATAAAGCACGATTATACCGCCGTTCGGTACTGCCGTGCCTGCTGACGGCGACTGGCGCGCAACTTTTTCTCCGTTTCCGACCGTTTTTACCGTAAATCCCGCGGCTACAAGCGTTGCCTTGGCTTTATCCGTATCATTTCCGGTTACGCCGGGAATTTTAACAGACAGATTTTCAAGCTCATCATCACTATAAGTTGGCTCAACGCCAAGCTGTTTCATTGTTTCCTCCGTTACTGCCACGGCAATCGGCGCGCAAATTGCTCCGCCTCCGAGATCAATACTCGGCTCATCGCAGATAATAATCATTGCTACTTTAGGATCGTCAACCGGTGCAATGGCGGCAAAGGAAACGATATACTTTGTTTTTTCCCCTTCCTTGAATTCACCGAGCTTTGTGGAAGTACCTGTTTTTCCTCCGACATTATATCCGGCAACATATCCGTTTTTACCGGTTCCGTTGTCGACAACGGATTTCAGCATCTGCAAAACAGTTTTTGATGTTTCCTTACTTATGACCTGTCTTAAAGCGGTAGGTTCTGTTTTGCTGATTGTGTTTCCATCTGTGTCCTGAATTTCAGAAACAACATATGGTTTATAAAGTGTTCCGCCGTTTGCAACGGCGCAAAGTGCAGTACACATCTGAATTGTGCTTATGTTGTTCGTCTGACCGAAGGACGCCGACGACAGTTCAACGATTGAATATTCATTTTCCTTATAAAACTGGGGTCTTGCCTCACCCGGAAGATCAATCCCCGTTTTTTCGGTGAAACCGAAACCGTCAAAATACTTAAAATAGTTGTGAACCCCGAGCCTTTGACCTATCGTAATGAAAAAGGGATTGCAGGAGTTTTCAAGCCCTTGTGTAAACGTTTCAGTACCGTGCCCCGACCTTAAATGGCAGTTCATAATACGGTCCTCGACACGAATTTTTCCTGTACAGGTATATGTGGTATCAAGCGTTGCAACATTTTCTTCAAGTGCAGCCGATGCCATAAAGGTTTTGTAGACCGAACCGGGAACATATGTATCGGAAACGGTAAAGTTTCTCCACTGCTTTTGGACATATTCACTTTCAAGCTCCGCTTTTTTCTTTTCATCAGGCTCGTTGTGAATATCGTCAATATACTTGTCATAAATGACTGTTCTCGGATCGTTACAGTCAAAATCGGGAAGTGACGCCATAGCGAGAACTGCGCCTGTGTTGCAGTCCATTACCACGCCGTATGTACCTTTTGCGTCATATTCCTCAAGTGTGTATTGAAGTTCCTTTTCGAGCGTGTACTGAATTGAGCTGTTCAGGGAAAGCACGAGAGAATTTCCGTCCTTGGCAGGGATCGTCGTCTCAAACTCATCGGAGATTGATTTTGATTTTGCGTCAGCAATCGAGATAATTCTGCCGTTTGTACCCGAAAGCTGTTCGTCGTAATAAGCCTCAAGTCCCTCAAGTCCCTGATTATCCGAACCGATAAATCCAAGAACGGGCGAGGCAAGCGTTCCGTAAGGGTAGTACCTTTTTGTGCTTTCCTCAAAGCCAAGGCATTTTCTCAGCTTATACTTTGCATTTTCACTATCGTCCATAAACTCGGTTATCTTTTTTCTTATATTGTATTCAACCTTGTTTTCAACAATAACGTATTTGCCGTCTTTCTCGGTTTTTTCAGCAAGTTCCTGCTTTTTTTCATCGTCATATTCAAGTACGTCTGAAAGCATATTTATCAGCACGCTTCTGTTGTCGTCCGTAATCTGTGATGGATCAATGTAAATATTGTAAACCGTCGCGGACTGTGCAAGAACATTTCCCTGGCAATCATATATTGTTCCTCTTCTTGCCTCTATCTCCCTGTCCGAAAGTTGCTGATTCTGCGCTTTTTCGGAATATTCTTTACCCTTTACAATCTGAAAATAGAACAGACGTGAGGCTCCCCAGGTGAAAACAAGTATTAACGCAAGAAACATTACGAATGTTCTTGATGTGCACAGCTTTCTGAATCTCTCCATTTATTTCACCAAACAATAATTTATATATTATATATTAATATTTTAGAGAGTTAAGAATAATCCTAACTCTCATTACATAATACTTAACCGCATCAGCGATTATTACACATCATTTTCCAACCTGCTCAGCAAGTGCGGCAGGCGATTTTTCAAGCAGAGAAGTTAATCTTTTTTCTTTATAATTCTCAACGTCTATATATACCATCTGTTCAGGTTGCAGTTTAACCATACCCAGTTCATTTACGGCATAATCCTCAATCTGTTCAATTGTAACAAGAGATTCAAGGCGCGCGTTAGTTGATATAGTTTGATTTTCCTCTCTTGTAATTTCAGTTTTAAGATTTGCAATTTCCCTAACATATTCATTTTTGAGTGAATATGTATACAGCATTCCAAAAAGCATAGACGCCGCAAGTGCGAGCGAAACAAAAATTACGGCAGCCCTTTTCCGCGCAAGTCTCTGCTCCGCAATAAGCTGTTTTCTGCTCTTTATTCTGCTGTTTGTGTTTACGGAAAGCCGTTTTTTGGGTTGCGCGTGCTTCTCTGGCGCATAATCGGGAGCAGCAGATGAACGTGTAAGGCTGAACGCTTCAACAGCCCTGCTTGTTTCCATGTCTGCAATATATGAATAACGGCGGAAATCGTTACTGTTTATCATCACATTCATCCTCGTATAATAAAATAGTCGTTATAAATTCCCTATCCAAGGGCTTTCGGATATACTGAAAAAGGTATCGCGGATTGATTCATCATCTTACCGAAAGACGGTTTCACAATTATTCCTCTTTCCTAATGGATTTCAATATTTCTTAAATGCACGAAGCCTTGAGGATCTCGCCCTCGGATTTTCCGAAAGTTCACTTTCACTCGGTACTTTTGATTTAAAAGGAAGCTCCCCCTTAGGCTTGTTGCCGCATACGCATACAGGAAATTCCTTGGGGCAGGTGCAGCCCCTTGTCCACTGCGCAAACTTTTCTTTAACTATTCTGTCCTCAAGTGAATGAAAGGTTATAACGGAAATAATCCCATTTGAATTAAGGCAGTCAAACGCATTGTCAAGTGATTCTTCAAGCCTGTCCAACTCACCGTTTACCTCAATTCTTATCGCCTGAAAAGTTTTTCTCGCAGGATGACCTTTTTTTAATTCCCTTGCCGGCATTGATTTTTTTATTATATCAACAAGTTCAAATGTTGTTTCAATCTGTCTGAAAGCTCTTGCCGCCACTATGTTTCTTGCGATGACCCGGCTATACTTTTCCTCTCCGTATTTCCATATAATATCTGCGAGTTTCTGTTCGTCATAGGTGTTTACAACATCACGCGCAGAAACGCCCTCTTTTGACATTCTCATATCAAGCGGCGCGTTCCGGTGAAATGAAAATCCCCTGTCACCGTTATCAAGCTGATATGAGCTCACACCTAAATCCAGAAGCATACCGTCAATTCCGTTGACCTCAAGTTTGCTCAGTATGCTTTTTATATCTGCAAAATTGCCGTGAACGACCGAAACATTGCGGCAAGAACCGAAACGTTCGGTGAGAACTTTTACAGCATCGGGATCTCTGTCTATCGCAATGAGCCTTTTTGCCGTCTTTGCAATCTGCGCCGAATGACCTCCGCCGCCTGCCGTTCCGTCAACTATGATTTTGTTTTCGTTCAGCTCAAGCGATGAAATCGCCTCGTCAAACAGAACGCTTTTATGGTTGAACTCCATTATTCATGCGTCTCCGATTTTTCCGATTCATTCTGATTTTCCGTTTCCTGTTCTTCCGGATTTTCAGATTCCGCCGAACTGCCGACTTTGTCCATCAAATCATAAATACCCATTGATGAATCAAAAGTTCCCTGCATTTTCTCAAACTCATCATTATTCCAGATTTCAAGTGTTTTTCCGTTTCCGACAAAAACAACTTCGCTGTCGTTTTCAAGATACGCAAGCTCTTTAAGACGCTGATTGAGAGTGAATCTCCCCTGACTGTCAAGGGTACATTCCTCGGCATTGCGAAGAAAATCTTTCGACGTCTCGTATTTATGATTTTCGGAGCCTCTCTGCATACGGTTGTATGTGTTTTCAAATTCGTCAGTCGGAAAAAGAATTATGAACTTGCAGCCCTTAACGGTTACGGCTACCATGTAGAATTCCTTGCCGAGCCTTTCACGCCACTTTGTAGGAATAGAGAGCCTGCCCTTGCTGTCAAGCTTATAGTTATATAGTGTACCAACAAACAAATGCAAAGCCCTCACTCCTTCCTCACAGTGTTTTTTATGTCCGTTATGGGATTTTAATTAAATTAATGGGAATTTAAAGGAATTACTCCCTCTTCTCTTAATTATAATGACACATATGGGACTTGTCAAGCTTTAATTTATATATCCTCTCTTCCACCAAAAAATTGTAATAAATTTGTAATATTATTGTTTTGATACTAAATCTGTGCTATAATTTCGATGGAGGTAAAAAATATGGCTGATTATAAAACTTCTTGGCGGGAAAAGCTCGGCTACGGCGTGGGCGCTGTGGGACTTGATCTTTCTTACGGTCTGTTTTATTCCTATCTTTCATACTATCTTTCAAGTGTTCTCGGACTAAAGGAAGGCTTTTTGCTTTTACTTACACCGCTTGCCAGAATATGGGATGGTATAAACGACCCGATTATGGGCGCTATTGTGGACAGTACAAAAACCCGTATGGGAAAATACCGTCCGTGGATAATCATAGGCGCACTGTCAAACGCTGTTGTACTGTTTTTCCTTTTCACCTCCTTCGGAATGAGCGGAAGCGGTTTGTATATATATATCGCGGTAATGTACATCCTCTGGGGAATGACAAACACCATGGCTGACATTCCATACTGGTCAATGGTTCCCAGCTTCACAAACGATCCAAAGGACAGGAATCTTGTTGCCACAATTGCGCGCACTTTCAGCGGAATAGGTCAAGGACTGATAACAATTCTCACGCCGCGTATTCTGCCTTTGCTTTCTGCCGGCATGATTACAGACAAGGGCTACAGTGCAGTCGGTTTTTCAAGGTGGGCAGGAATATGCGGAATTTTCCTCGTGCTCTTTTCCACTGTCTGCGTTCTTTCAACAAAGGAGCGCCGCGTAATATACAACAACGATAAATTCAGCTTCAAAAAAATGTTTAAGGTAATCGCAGAAAATGATCAGCTTATCATTTTTATGATTTTCGCTATGATTTCAAACGCCGGATGGTATCTTACAAGCGGAACGGCTGTTTATTATTTCACTGATGTTCTTGAGGAAAGCACAGCACAGAGCCTATTTTCTATGATAGGCGCTGTCGGCTCGGCACTCGGATTGCTTGTAATTCCGCTTCTTGAAAAAAAGCTGTCAAACAGAGCAATTTATCAGATTTCTCTTTGCACGGCGATTCTCGGATATGTTTTGATGTATATATTCGGTCCTTTACTGAAAATCACTCTTGCTTTAGATTTCAGCTATATTCTTGCAAGCATCGGTATTGGATCCATGTTTGTCGCTCAAACCATTTTTCTTGCCGATATTGTTGATTACGGAGAATACAAAACGGGTAAACGAAATGAGAGCATAACATTTTCAATGAAAGGCTTTTTGCAAAAAATGGCATATACCCTCCAGACCGTTTTCCTTTTCGGAGGTCTTGGAATAATGAATTACAATGAACAGATAACACAGGGCTCTGTCAACAACGCAACAAAAAACGCGATAGGCATTATATGCTTTGCAATTCCGCCCATTCTTATGCTTATATCTCTTGGAGTGTTCAGCTTTAAATTCAAAATCCACGGTGAGCTTCGCAAAGAAGTTCACGACTATATTTCCGCAAAGCGTGACGGAAAATAAAAAATGAAAAATATAGAAACAAACACTCCGGTTTGAAGCATCATCTATAGAATAAAGAATGCCGTAACGACATTTCCAAATAAGGAAAAGCCGTTACGGCATTTTTATTAAACGGCTCTAAATTAATGTCGAGTAAAGGAAGTACCTCAGCATTTATTATAGAACCTATATGTTCGCTGCATATACGCAAAAAACCGAACAGTCGCATTCAACTGTTCGGTTTCGTATCTCGTCCTTTATTGATTCGCTCCGCTTCAAGCTTTAACATTGAGCCTATTTTATTAAGCTGCTTTATCATCAAACCGGATGAACCTTTGTTTCTATATTGTCATGTTTGCCGTCAAGACCGTATTTTTTATCTCTTCTCTGCTTAAAGAATTTAATAGCAACCTGGTCAAACTGAGCATAGGAGAGAACATCCTCCTCCTGCTCGTAATATTCCGCAATTTCATCTCTGAATTTATCAAGCTCCGGCTTTAAGAGATCAGCCGGCCGGCAATCAATTACAGGCTCATCGCCGACAATTTTCTTTCTGAATTCAGGATCAATAGCGCAGGGCGTTTTGCCGTATTTGCCTGCAACCATATCCTTAAATTCCTTCGTAACCATTTTGTAGCGCTCACCCATTATGATATTGAAAACTGCCTGCGTCCCCACAATTTGGGAGGTAGGGGTTACAAGAGGAGGATAACCGCTGTCTTCTCGAACACGCGGGACTTCGGCAAGCACTTCCTCAAGCTTATCCTCTTTTCCGGCCTGTTTGAGCTGATTGAGCAGATTTGAAAGCATACCGCCGGGTACCTGATAGAGAAGCGTGTTCGCATCAACACCTAACATTTTTGTATTGAGAAGTCCCTC
Source organism: uncultured Clostridia bacterium (assembly GCA_947585615.1). GTDB lineage: Bacteria > Bacillota > Clostridia > Oscillospirales > Acutalibacteraceae > Eubacterium_R. The sequence continues at coordinate 7,335 of CANPXD010000018.1, read as the reverse complement.
AGCGATATATTTTTCACGAAGCGGAACAAAGAAATCACGGATTTCTGTCAATGCTTTGAGGTCAAGTCCTGTGTCGTATTCAGTTCCCTGAAGCGCGGCAACCATAGATTCGGTGGCGGGGTGAGACGTTCCCATTGCGAGAGGACTCATTGCAGTATCTATAATGTCAACGCCAGCCTCAATGCCCTTGAGCTGCACCATAGAAGCAAGACCTGACGTGTAATGGGAATGAAGCTGAATCGGAATATTCAAAGTTTCCCTGAGTGCCCGGACAAGGTCATACGTACCGTAAGGAGTGAGCAGTCCTGCCATGTCCTTAATACAGATTGAATCAGCGCCTGCGTTTTCAAGCTGTTTTGCATAATTGCAGTAATAATCAATATCAAAAACAGGACCTGTAGTATAAGATATTGCCGCTTGAACGTGTCCGCCGTATTTTTTAGCGGCGTTTATTGCAGTTTCAAGATTTCTGACGTCATTCAGCGCATCAAATATACGGAGTATATCAATTCCGTTATCAATACTCTTTTTAACAAAGTAATCAACTATATCATCTGCATAGTGGCGGTAGCCCAGCATATTCTGCCCTCTGAAAAGCATCTGCAGCTTTGTATTTGGGCATTTTTTACGGATAAGACGCAGTCTGTCCCACGGATCTTCATTCAGGAAGCGTAGGCACGAGTCAAACGTCGCGCCGCCCCAGCATTCAAGCGAATGAAAACCGATTTTATCCATTTTTTCAAGAATATCCGAAAACTCTTCCGTTTTCATTCTCGTTGCAATAAGCGATTGATGAGCATCTCGGAGCACGGTTTCGGTAATGCCGATTTTTGCCATATCTGTTCACATAGCCTTTCCTAAAATTACACTGCACTAAGCCTTTTGTAGCTATTAGGCAGCAAAATCAATTCAAAGTAATAATAACCTGACCGGCTTCAACACTGTCTCCCTTTGCAACGGCAACCGAAGCAACAGTTCCTGCTGACGGTGATACAATGTCATTTTCCATCTTCATTGCTTCGAGAACACAGAGAACATCACCCGAATTAACTGAAGCACCGACTGAAACCTTAATATCAAGAATGGTTCCCGGCATAGGAGCTTCAACCTTAATTGAACCCTCACTACCCGCAGCTGCAGGTGCATCAGGTACCGGTGCAGGGGCAGTTGCCTCAACAGTCGCAGGCGCGGCAGGAGCAGGTGCAGCCGGAGCGGCGGCAACCGGTGCAGGTGCGGCGGCAACAGGCGCTGAACCTGCCTCATCTACCGTAACATCATAGGGTGTACCGTTTACTGTTATCGTATATCTTTTCATAATTCTGTATCCTCCTATTTATTTTACAGTATGCTTTCTCGGAAGTGTTGTTTCCCGCTTTCCGTCAAGCAAATTAAGTGCGTTTATAAGCCTTGCTCTTGTCTCCGCAGGAACGATTATATCATCAACTGCACCGCAAGCGGCGGCAGTAAACGGCGACGCCAGTTCGTCCGCATATTCCTTTTCAAGGTCTTTTCTGTTTTCGCCGTTTGCGAGCCTGTCGTTATATAAAAATGCAACAGCAGCACCAACATCAAGAGGAGAAATAACCGATGTGTCCCACGCAAACACAAGATCGGCATTAGAGCCTTTGCCTGCAAGAGCGATATAAGCCGCGCCCACCGCCGTGCCTGTTATAACAGAAATTTTGGCGCAGGTGGCAGCGGCATAAGCCGATGTGAGTTTTGTTGCGGCAACGAGCATTTGATTTTCCTTTTCTTTAACAAAGCCGTCCGCGTTCACAAATGTGATTATCGGTATACTGAAAGCGTCACAAAGCTTTACAAAAGCCTCGACCTTATATGCGCACGAAGGACATAATGCCTTTCCGTCGAAAGCAATCATTCCGACCGTTCCTCCATCTATTGAGGCAAATGCAGTTATTGTATTTTCAGCATATCCGCTCTTGATTTCAACAATACTTTCGCTGTCGGCAACTGAATTTATGATTTCCTTTGCAGAAGCGCCTGTATCAAGCATTTTACCCGTTTCGCCACCGAAATCAAGCAGCGGAACAGGCTCAAGGTTATTTGACGGCAAAGCAGTTACAAGTTTTCTTGCCGACTGAATTGCGTCCCCTATATCATCCGCAAGAATATCCACCGTGCCGTTTGCAAAAGATTCCTCCGCAGTGACGCTGCTCGGCGTTGTTACATAGAAATCAGCGTCTTTAACAGCGATAACAATATCCGCCATATTGGCAATCAACGCAGATGTTCCGAGGCAAGCGCCTGCAACAACGGAAATCTGAAGAACAACTCCGGAAACGTCTGCTGATTCCTTGAGAATTTCTCCATAGGCATTCAGAGCCTCAAAGCCCTCTCTAAGCTTCATTCCGTTTGAATCATATATACCGATTACAGGTCGGCCTGTTTTTCTTGCAAGCTCATAAATCTTTTTGATTTTAGCGCATTGCGCTATGCTGATTGCACCGCCATCAACAGTTACGTCTTGAGAAAACGCATAGGCATATACACCGTTTATTTGACCGCAACCTGCCGTTGTTTCAACATCACCGCATGCCGATTTCGCATAGGCGTCAATTTCGGTAAAAGTATCCGCATCAAAAAGAGACACAAGTCTTTTACGTGCTTCTGTTTCTTTTACTGTAATTTCACTCACCTGTTAAGCCTCCTTGGCATAATTTTTGTAAAATTCCGAAACGATCCATTATTGGGTATTTTATCACTTTAAAAATATAATTACAACTGTTTTTTACTATATTTTGCTAAATTAATAATTTTATTATAAAGAGGTTCTGCAATAAATGTCCGGGCAGCCTCAGCATTTATTTTTGTGAAAAAAGATAAAAAGAGAGACATATTCCCAAAAGCCAATAAAATAAAGTCGGCGAAACCAAAATGGAATGGAAAGGAGAATAGGTCACGTTATCAAAGGATCACTCGGATTACAAGATGTAATTGCAAATAAAGTTGTGCAAAATGAAAAAGAAATCGCTATACGCTTTCTGCTTAATCGCGCAAAACCGAACAGTTGAATTCTACTGTTCGGTTTCATACCACGTCCTTTATTTTTTGCTCTACTCCAACATTTAACATTGCGTCATGAAAAATAGCGCAGTATTGTATTATCTGCGCTTTCATCGTATCTTTTTCTCATAGGCTCCCGACAAGCGCATAAGCTTTTTCACTTCCGTTTCGTTCAGTTCACGCCATTTTCCGCTTGCAAGCATACCGAGTTTCAGCGAGCCGACAGATGTTCTCTTGAGCCTTGCAACCTCTATACCGACAACCTCACACATTTTTCTTATCTGCCTGTTTCTTCCCTCGCGCAGAACAAATTCAAGCACACATCTTCCCTGTTCCTGCAAAATTACTGTCACATCACAGGGGGCGGTCTGCCTGCCGTCTATTTCCACTCCGTTTCTCAGTTGTTCAAGAATTTCGTCATTCACCTGTGGGCGCACAGTCACTCTGTACGTTTTCGGTATTTTCTTGCTCGGGTGAGCCAGTGCATTTGCAAATACTCCATCATTTGTCATTAAAAGCAAACCTTCAGACTCTCTGTCAAGTCTGCCGACAGGATATATTCGCGCATTCACGTTTTTAACAAGCTCCATAACTGTTTTTCTGCCCAGCTCATCTGAAACAGTCGTAACATATCCGCGGGGCTTATGAAGCATAATATAATGCAGTTCCTCCGATTTATCAAGTCTTTTTCCGCGAAATGTAACAAGGTCTCTTTTGGGGTTTACCTTGTCACCAATCATCGCCGTGTGACCATTTATCCTGACCTTGCCGGATTCAATGAGTTCCTCGCATTTTCTTCTTGAGGCAACACCGCAGTCCGCCATATATTTCTGTAATCTTACTTCATTCCTGTCTGACATAATACGCAATGCTTTCCTGTGCCTTAAGAGGGACACAGGCTATTTCCTTTTCCTTATATTTTATTACTGCCTTGCCGATTTCGCTTCCCCTGCTTACAGGTGCGTAAACAAAGGGAAAATAATAGTATTCCACGGTAAGATATTTCGTGTTGATAACGCTTACGTTTACACTGTATAACGCGGCGGTTGAATCCTTGTTTCCGCCCACCACAGGAACATCAACAGTGTCTTTCATTTCCTTAACCGTATACATTTTTTCACATTCATCATATAACGCTATATGGTCGTTCCAGTCGTTGCCGTCATTCAGAGTAACGCAAATCATAGTGTTTGAATTTCGCTTTACAGCAGAGACAAGACATCTTCCTGCTTTGCTTGTGTAACCTGTTTTAACACCTATGCAGTCATCCATAAGGGAGAGCAGCTTGTTATGATTATAGAGCGTCTGCTTTTTTCCGTCAATAGCAATATCAAGGCTTTTTTTTGCACATATCTCGGCAAAAGTCTCATTTTTGATTGCCTCAGCGGTAAGAATTGCCATATCAAGCGCAGTTGAATGGTGATTTTTCTCATCAAGTCCCGACGGCGTAACAAAAAGCGTGCCCTCCATACCAAGGGAGCGGGCCTTTTCGTTCATCATTGCCGAAAATCCTTCAATGCTTCCTCCGAGATACACGGCAACGGCATTTGCAGCGTCATTTCCTGACGCAAGAAGCATTCCTACAACAAGGTCATATAGCGTCAGTTTCATTCCGTTTCCAAGGCCGAGGGAAGTACCCACATAATTGAGCATCTCCGGGGTTATTGTCACTGTCTCGTCAAGTCTGCCGCTTTCACAAGCAAGCAGAGATGTCATTATTTTAGTAGTGGACGCTATACTGAGTTGGCTGTAAATATTTTGTTCATAAAGAATTTCCCCTGTATCGGCGTCCATAACGATTGCAGCTGCGGCGCTGCTGCCTGCAGCGTAGGCAGACATCGGAATCATCAGCAAGAAAGCTAAAAGCAAAGAAGTTTTTTTCAACAAAATAATCACCTGCTTAAATATATATGCAGGTGATTATATTTTTAATTATTATTCTGCAGCGCTATCCTGAGGCTTATCTTCTTTTGCTTTGAGAAGCTGAGAAACCTGATCAACAAGTTCGGGAATCATAGCTATTGCACGGTCAGCGGAAGAAGTGTAGTTGTTAATCTGCATCATTCTTACCTTTCCGTTCTGAATAACAATAAACGCAACGGGGCTGATTGTTACACCGCCGCCGCCACCGCCGCCGAACAGTTCCGCATTCTGCTTGGACGGGAGATCGGTTCCACCGCTTGTGAAACCGTACGAAACCTTAGAAACAGGAATAAGGGTAGTATCCCCTGTTACCATAGGTTCACCGATAATCGTTGAAACGTCAACCATTTCACGAATTCTTTCAAGGGTGCTTTCCATTAATTTGTTGATAGGTGTTTCTTTCATCTTTATTATCTCCTTAAAAAGATTATTTATTTTTTATTAAATTAACGATAAATATTCTGCCTGCGGACAGCAACACCTTCAGCAGAGAGCCAACGTTTATAGAACCTATAAGCTGAAAACCATATTCGCTGCAAGGCGCAATAAAATCGGGAGCAATCAGATCATCACAATTATCTACACGCATAGCGTTCAAAACAGCGCCCTTTACCGGGTAATAATAGCTGCAAATCTTACCGAAGGACTGCGCAGTAAGAGCTGCGTCATCCCTTGCAACTATTATTTTAACATAAAGTGAGTAAATATGAAACCCCCTAATTAAAGTTCTTACGGCGCCCGACGCAGACTGAAGCGTATTGGAAACAAACTGCATTATTCCGATAACGCCCTCTTTTTCCCAAATATTTTTAAAATAATTTGGTTTTTTAGTCTTTGCCGGCGCAGATACAATTTCCTGAGAAATATCACTGCTGCCCGCAAGCTTTTCGGTCATCTCGGTTTCAACAGTGGTTTCAAGAGCCTCGTCAAGTTCTTTTTTCGTATTTTCTGTTTTCTTTTTTTGTCCTTTCTTTTCTTTATAGTCGGCAGCAGCTTTATCGGGAAAAAGAATCCCGGACAAAATCTTTGTCAGCACGATTTCCTTTTCTATCCAAAGCACTTTGATTCTCGTGCTCCACTTCTCGTCATAAACGATTGTAAAGGTTGCGGAAACAGAAAGAATGAATGTAAAAAGAACAGCAAGCACTGCAACTACTATAAGAAATGTAATCATTCAAATCCGCCTTTCAATCTATAATTCATCAGTACCCTCAGCGTTCCCCTCAAACAAGGAGGTCTGGTCGCTGCCTTCAGCCGACTCCTCGGCAACAGGCAAATCAGGAAGATCATCAAGACTGTTAAGTGAAAAGCATCTTAAAAATCTGTCTGTCGTACCGTAAACAAGAGGTCTTCCCGGCAAATCAAGCCTTCCCTTCTCCTCTATAAGTCCCTTTTGGACAAGATTGGCTATTGAACCCGAGCAGTCTACGCCCCTGATTTGTTCGATAAAGCTTTTTGTTACCGCTTTATTATAGGCAACAATGGCAAGGACTTCAAACGCCGCCTGCGACAGCGGAGTGTTCTTTTTAATTTCAAGCAGAGATCTTACATCATCGGCATATTCCTCACGGGTGCATATCTGGTACTTTCCGCCCATTCTGATAAGGCGTATGCCGCTTTGCCTTTCATCATATAAATCACCGAGATGGGCAAGCATTTTCGTTATACTCTCTATGTCAAGCTCCAGCAGTTCAGCAAGCCTTGCCGCTTCAACCGGCTCGCCTGAGGCAAAAAGCATTGCCTCAAGCTTCGCGATAATATTATTGTCTTTATTCAAAATTTTCTACCTCGTTAATTATTTGAATATCGGGATTATCCGCCGAGCCGATAATTGAAATTTTCTTCGATTTCGCAAGCTCAAGAACGGCAAGAAAAACGGCAACCATATCGCTTTTAGACTTTGCGCCCTCAAAAAGTTTCAGAAATCTTACTTTTTTTCCGTTTCTGAGCTTTTTCATAATAGAAGTGATTTTTGTTGCAACATTTACAAATTTTCTCGAAACAATTTCCCTGAATGATTCGACTGGCGGCGGCAGCTTTCTCTGCGCCCTGCCTGCTGCGGAAATATACGCGTTGAGAAGTTCCTCTCCTTCGTGAAATCTTTCATAATCATAATTGATATAGCCGGGATGCGGCTCACGTACAAATCTGTTGAAACCGTCTGTCTGTTCGCTCAGTTTCTGCGCCATCAGCTTACAATCCCGGTATTCAATAAGTTCTCCCGTAAGTTCAGCCTTGAGTTTTTCCGCTTCCTCATGACGAGGAAGAAGAGAAACTGTTTTTAAATAAATCAGTCTCGCTGCCATTTCTAGGAAATCACCCGCTATGTCAAAATCGGCATTTTCCATTTGACGAACATAATCAAGATACTGATTTACAAGCTCAACA
>CANPXD010000017.1 GCA_947585615.1 uncultured Clostridia bacterium | reverse complement strand
AATTTTAAAGAATTTATCGGCAGAGAAGAACGCCTTGCAGGCGGCCACAGAATGTGCGCGGGCTGCGGCGGAACAATAGCCGTAAGAAACGTGCTTAAAGCCGTAAAGCCCGGTGACAAAGCTGTTGTCGGCAACGCAACAGGTTGCCTTGAAGTTTCCTCCTTTATGTATCCCTTTACATCATATAAAGACAGTTATATTCACAATGCTTTTGAAAACGCCGGTGCGACAATGGGCGGCGTTGAATCTGCTTATAACGTTCTCAGACGTAAGGGTAAGCTTGACGACACATTTAAGTTTATTACCTTCGGCGGAGACGGCGGTACATACGATATAGGCTTTCAGTCGCTGTCGGGAGCGATGGAGCGCGGTCATGATATGGTTTATGTTTGTTACGACAACGGTGCATATATGAACACCGGTATTCAGCGCTCCTCGGCAACACCGCAGTTTGCCGACACAACAACTACTCCCGTCGGCACTGTTTCAAACGGAAAGCCTCAGTACAGAAAAGATCTGTCCGCAATTATAGCCGAGCATAAGGTACCTTATGTTGCGCAGACAACTTTCGTTCAGAATTTCCGCGATCTGCACATTAAATCCGAAAAAGCTATTTATACAAAAGGACCAGCATTCCTCAATATAATGGCACCGTGTCCGAGAGGATGGAGATATAATACTTGGGATATTATGGAAATCTGCAAGCTTGCCGTAGAAACGCGGTACTGGCCGCTTTTTGAAGTTATAGACGGTGTGTGGGTGCTTAATTACGAGCCTAAAAAATATGTTCCGATTGAGGAATGGCTTTCAAAGCAAGGCAGATTCAAGCATATGTTTAAGCCGGAAAACGAATGGATGATTGAGGCGTTCCAGAAAGAGGTAGACCGACGCTGGGATGAACTTACCAAACGCTGTGACCGTGTAATGGGGGCATAAATACATAATCCTCCATAGGGTTGGGTTGATAAATAATAAAACGCAGCACAGTTTTGAAATACCCCTATGCATATGCTTTTTTCCGTTTCAAAATAGATAGTCTGTTTAAAAAAGCCGATGATTGTGAGGTGTCTCACGATCATCGGCTCATTCATTTTATTCCGTTTTTGATATTTTGCCGTACTTTCGATTCAGAACAATCAATCCCAAAATGAGTATGACCGGAAATGAAGTGGCGAAAAGCAATCCTATTTTAAGATTTCCGCCGAACATATTGGAAATACTGCCAACCATTGCCGGACTTACGGTTGCGCCCAAATCTCCTGCCAAAGCTAAAAATGCAAACATAGCCGTGCCTCCTTTTGGGCATTTACGTGAAGAGATGCTGATTGTACCCGGCCACATAATTCCAACTGAAACGCCGCATAAAGCGCAGCCTGCCAATCCGACAATCGGCAAAGAAGACAACGAAGCCATTAAATAACACGCGGTACATAACACACCGCACCATAGCATTGTTTTGGTCAAGTCAAGTTTTTCGCTCATTTTTCCATACAGAATACGTGCGATTCCCATAAATACGGCAAATAAGCAGGGCCCTGCCAGGTCTCCGACAGTTTTTGAAACTCCGATTGCCGATTCCGTAAATGCGGACGCCCATTGCGCCATAGACACTTCGGATGCACCGGAACATACCATCAACAGAATCAACAGCCAAAACAGAGGCAATTTGAGTAATTGACCGGCACGCATACTTTCCCCGTCTTCGACCAAACGTTCAATGGGACATATAATAAAGTTAAACGTATTCAACAGCGGTACAAGCGCCCAAATCAATGTAAGTATCTTCCAATTCCCCACGCCAAATAACGCAAAGAACAGCGTTGAACCTAAAATTACTCCAACCGCACCCCAGCAGTAAAAAGAATGCAGCAGACTCATCATACCGTTTTTATTTTCAAAGGGGCAGGCTTCCACAATCGGACTTACCAGAACTTCAATAAGACCGCTGCCCATTGCATAGAGAACGACTGAAATCAGAATCCCGGTAAACGGCTTTGCAAACAGTTCAGGTAAAAAAGCCATCAGCGCAAGTCCTGCCGCGGACAAAACCTGAGACGATACAACACAGATACGGTAACCTACTTTGTCAACAAATTTTGTGGCGGCAAAGTCAATAAATAATTGCGTCAGATAGAATACAAGCGGTATCAGCGCTATTTTTTCAAGCCCGATTTTATAGGTGTTCTTGAAGGTTAAAAATAACAGCGGAGTAAAATTTGCAGATGTTGCCTGTGTGACGAATCCGAGATAACAGGCAATGAGCGTTTTTCTGTAGTTCTTCTGCTTTTGCACAACGACCCTCGCGTAAAATCAATTACATTTGAAATTTTTTAATATACTGATTCATACATTCTGCAATTATATCTTCGGCGGCTTCTCTGTTTAAAAATTCAGTAACGTATGTTTTCTTATTGTTTTCAAGTGTCTTATAAACTTCAAAGAAATGCTTGATTTCGTCAAAGTAATGAGTAGGAAGCTGATCGATATTCTTATAGCAGTTATAGTTGGGGTCGTTTACGGGAACTGCAATTATTTTTTCGTCTTTCGTGCCGCTGTCCTCCATAATGAGAACGCCGATCGGAGCGCATTCAACAATGGTCATAGGCTGAATTTGCTCACTGCAAAGAACAAGAACATCAAGAGGGTCGTTATCGCTTGCGTAGGTTCTCGGTATAAAGCCGTAGTTGGCAGGATAGTGGGTTGAGGTGAAGAGAACCCTGTCAAGCTTGAGCATACCGGTTTCTTTGTCAAGCTCATACTTGTTTTTTCCTCCCTTAGAAATTTCAATTACGGCGTAAAACCTGTTTTTCTTGATTCTTTTCGGTGAAATACTGTGCCAGATGTTCATTTTTTCTCCCCCTGCAAGATGAAGATTTAATATGTTTTTGTTGACTTGAAATTGCATTTATAATAAAATATTATATAACAGTACACTATAAAAATAAAGAAAATTTTTCACCTCTTTATAAACTTTTCAAACTGATGGCAGAAAGGAAATGGTGATTTTATGCCGTTCATAAATACTTACACAAATGTTGAAATAAACGCAGACAGGGAGCTTTCCATAAAATCAAAGCTCGGAAACGCTATTCAGCTTCTCGGAAAAAGCGAAAGCTGGCTTATGCTCGGTTTTGAGGACAAATGCTCTATGTATTTCAAAGGAGAGAGCGATCCGACGGCATTTGTTGATATTTCCGTTTTCGGAAAATCGACCGATGAGCAGTGTGAAAAAATGACAAAAGAGGTATGCAGAATACTCGGTGAAGAGCTTTTAATACCGGCAGACAGAATTTATGTTAAATACAGCGGAACATCTCAGTGGGGCTGGAATAATATGAATTTTTAGGTGGATTATGACTTTACAGAATATCATAGACAGCAGTAATAGAATCGTTTTTTTCGGCGGAGCAGGCGTTTCTACCGAAAGCGGTATACCCGATTTCAGATCGGTTGACGGAATTTACAATCAGAAATATGATTATCCCCCCGAGGAAATTTTATCTCACGGTTTCTTTTATTCAAACACAGAGTATTTCTATAATTTTTACAGGGAAAAAATGCTTTGCCTTAGCGCTGAGCCGAACAAGGCGCATTTAAAGCTGGCAGAACTTGAAAAGGACGGCAGGCTCACCGCCGTTGTGACGCAGAATATAGACGGACTCCATCAAAAGGCAGGAAGCAGAAATGTCTATGAGCTTCACGGTTCCGTTTTAAGAAATTACTGCACAAAATGCGGAAAATTTCATTCTGCGGAATATATCCTGAACTCTGTTGGAATACCGAAATGCGAAGATTGCGGGGGAATTGTAAAGCCGGATGTCGTCCTTTACGAAGAGGGTCTTGATTCAAATACAGTGAACGGTGCGGTCAATGCGATAGCGTCTGCAGATTGCCTGATTGTTGCAGGCACAAGCCTTGCTGTTTATCCCGCGGCAGGCTTTATAAACTATTTCCACGGAAATTATTTTGTGCTTATCAACAGAGACCCAACGCCGGCAGACAAAAATGCGGACATTGTTATTCATCGCAAGGTCGGAGAGGTTCTTGCAGAAATTGAGGTGTGATTATGCCGATTTCTGTAATGCTTAAGCCTTCGTCATCCGCCTGTAATTTATGCTGCTCATACTGCTTTTATTCTGATTTAGCATCTCACAGAAGCAACTATTCAAACGGCTTTATGTCCGAAAAAACCGCTGATAATGTTATAAAATCAGCGTTTGAATTTGCAAAAGGTTCTAAGGTGCTTTTTACGTTTCAGGGCGGAGAGCCAATGCTTATCGGACTCGATTTTTATAAAAGATTTGTCGCGGCAGTTAAAAAATACAATACTTTTAATTCATCTGTGGAATACTGTCTGCAAACGAACGGCACACGGATTGATTCCGACTGGTGCGCTTTTTTTAAAGAAAACAATTTTCTGTTGGGCGTTTCTCTTGACGGAAACAGAAATCAAAATACATACAGGCGTTATCCGGACGGAAGAGAATCGTTTGACGACGTTATGGACGGCATTAGGCTTCTGCGGGAATATAAGGTTGAATTTAATGTGCTGTCCGTTATCACCAAAGCCCTTGCGCAGTCTGTCCGTGATAATTATAAATTTTTTAAGAAAAACGGCATATATAATTTTCAGTACATTAACTGTCTCGGTTCGTCTGCAGGGGACACGGCAGAGAATTACTGTATGGATTCCTCCGATTACGCTCTTTTCCTTGAAAAGGCCTTCAGGCTTTATTACAATGATAATATGCGCGGCGAAAAGGTTTCCGTGCGCTCGTTTGATAATTATCTGTCTTTGCTGAATTCAGGAATGGCGGAGCAGTGCGGCATGAACGGCTTTTGTTCACAGCAGTTTGTTGTTGAGGGAGACGGCAGTGTTTATCCCTGTGATTTTTATTGCAGTGATGAGTGGGAACTCGGAAACATCAATTCCATTTCTTTTTCTGAACTTGAAAAAAGCAAAAAGGCGAAAAGCTTTATAGAGGAAAGTTTTTCACTTGAAGATAACTGCATTGGGTGTGACTATTTTGCTTTGTGCAGAGGCGGCGGCTGTAAAAGGGGAAGGAATAACGCAGAATTCTGTAAGGTATATAAAAAATTCTTTTCCTCATCACTTGGTATGATGAGAGATTTACATAGGATGGTGTGAAAATGAAAAAACTTTTTTCCGTTATATTAACGGTAATTCTTGTTGCTTCACTGCTTTCTTCCTGCACGTCATCGGGCACCGATGAATTTGCTGATTTATCTTACACCGCAGATTCGTATTTGATAGATTCAAATCATATCAGTGAAAGTGCAGTCAGAGCGTATGAAGCGCTTTGCGACGCTGTAATCGCAGGCGATGAAACGACTTATTTCAACAGTTTGCTTATTCAGGATGTCAATCAGCTTTTTTATACAAGCTTTCCTTTAAACGCACTTGTTGAGAAAATTGAGCTTTCTGCCGACGGTTCAAGTTATGAGATTAAATATAAGAATAATCTTGAAGAACATAAAAAGCTTGTTGAGGAATTCCGCAAAAAAACGGAAAAAATTATGGATAAATGCGGATTTAAAAAGATGAGCGATAAAGAATATATACTTAACGTTTATACTTATGTTGCGAAAAATATTAAAATTGATTTTTCCTATACAACTGCCTACGATGCCATAATGTCGGGCGTTGGTTCGTCATCAAGTTTTGCATCGGTCTTTGAATTTCTGCTTCAACAGGCAGGAATAAATGCGTCTCATATTTACGCTCCTGCCGCTGACGGCGTGCTTTTTTTCAGTATTGCCGAAATAGACGGCGAGGAATATCTCTTTGCGCCGTATAATGAACAGGATAAAAATGGCGGAAACGGTCTTTCGTATTTCGGAATGACTTATAATGATGCTTTCGGATTGAATCTTGTTGATTCTCTGAAACACACCAACGGAAACGGTGTTGCTCCGTTTGAAAATTCAAATCGCTTTTCCTCTCTGCGTGGAACAGATAAATATACATATAAGGACGGAGTAATCACCGCAGACAAGAAAAACGGTGAACAGACTACAGTGAATTTTTAGTTTTACATTTTTTGCAAATCGTAAAAAATCTCAACGCTTTACGTTGGGATTTTATATTTAATTTATTTTTTTATAAATATTATATATATTTCGGTTGATATTGTGGCCGATTTATGTTAAATTAGTATATGTTGAACAGGGAATAAAAGTATTACCTGAATTGAGAAATGGAGTTAGATTATGGATAATGGTTCAATTAAAGAAAAAGTAACATCGTTGCTTAACAACGTAAAATATTATTGGAAAGAGCCGCCGAAAGGCAGATTTATGTCTTTTAAGGAAATATTATCCTATTCATTCGGCGGAATAGGGTTTTATCTGATTGTAAGTATGAGTTATACGTGTCTGCTCGCCGCTACAAATGTTTTTATTACAGGCACAATCGGTATCGGTCCTTCCGATATGTATATTCTTTACGTTATCGCGGTTCTTGCAAATATTCCTCTTACTGCGCTGAGAGCCAATATTATCGACAATACACGGAGCAAAGCGGGTAAATACCGACCTTATATTATCACTATGGGAATACCGACCGTGCTTTTGTTTATCGGAATAACCTGGTTCCCTTATGACTCCCTCAAAATGATTGTGGGTACAGGCGAATTTCTTGGCAAAAGCGCTGATTACATAGCAAAATGTGCAGTAATACTCTTTTTCAATCTTCTTCTCCAATTTTTCTATTATTTCTTCTATGACGCATACGAGAATCTTATTCACGTTCTTTCTCCGAATTCTCAGGAGAGAGCTGATGTTTCATCAATAAAAAGCATTATTTATTCATTCGGTCCGTCAATCGTTAATCTTGTTATGCCGCTCATTGCGCAGAACGTTTTCCACACGAACCAGACAGATATCCGCGTTTACAGGCTTCTTTTCCCGATTCTCGGCGTTCTCGGTATGGCTCTGTGCATTCTTGTTTATGCCAACACGCAGGAGAAGATTATTCAGGCAAAAACCCACGTTGTTCAGATTAGATTTATGGATGCACTCAGAGAGGTTGCAAAAAATAAATATTTCTGGATTATCTCGCTTGCCAGCTGGATAGGATTCCTTGAATCGGCATACAGTAATATATTGACATGGCTTTATAACTACGGCGGAGCGTGCTCGGGCAATGCCTTTTCGCTGATAATTACGCTCAATGGCAATTCAGCCCTCTGGGGCATGATACTTGCTCCGTTTTGTATCCGTAAATGGGGCAAGAAAAATGTTCTGCTTGTCACGAACTTTTTGAATATCGGATTTATTTTATCCATGATTCTGTTCACGCAGAGCATAACAAAATATACAATTTGGTGCGTTCTTCTCAGCCTATATCTGAACGGCATTGTCAACGCTTTTGCGCATATTCTCAATCCCTCAATACAGGCGGATATTCGAGATTATCAGCAGTACAGAACAGGCGAGAGGATAGACGGAATGTTTGCTGCGGTCGGAACGATCGGTTCTGTTTTAACGCTCATTATGTCAGGCGTTCTTCCCGCAATTCAGGAAAAGCTCGGAATGACAACCGCAAACGCAAAAATTGTTACAAGCAATCCTGAAATTATGTCGAGAGTTCTTCCCGGCGCTGATAAAACAATAGGGCAGATGCTTACCGAGCAGCTTGCGCAGGGTCAGGATAACTTTGTCAATCCTTCTTCTGCCCTGTATGATGTAGACGGCGTGCTTCTTCCGCTTTTGCACGTTCTAATCATTCTTTCTGCCGTCGGAGCATTCATGAATGTTGTTCCGTATTTCTGGTATGATTTTGAGGAGAAAAAGCAAAAATCTGTTGTTCGCGTTCTAAAGGTAAGGGCACTGTTTGAGGATTACGGAAACGACGCTCTTGACGACCATCAAATTGTTGAAGTAATCGACCTTGTTCGCGACGCAAGAAAAATGTCTGCCGCTCTTCCGAAGGAAGCGGATAAAAAGTCGTATAAATCAATTTCCGATAAACAACAGCGCAGACAGGCAAAGAAAGAATACAAAGATGCTATTAAATTCAACGAAGAAATAGAAATTTCAAAATTCGTATGCGAAGAAATAGATAAATTTGATTCACCCGTTATGCAGCATCAGGTTGCAGCTTATAAAGAGATATTCAACGCGGGACTGGACGGTATTAAAATTTCCGACGTTAAGGAGCTTAAATCAAAACTGAAAATATCAAAAAAGAATCTTCCCCGCAGTTCTGATGACGAGGCACAGATCCGCAAATTTGAAATATCTCTTACGAAGAGCAGAATAGCCGCTAAAAAGGCATTTGATAAGTACTACGGAAATGTTAAGGAATTTACCGAGCCGTCGATTGATGAAATTTCCGAGACTTATGAAAAAATCGACAATATAAGAGAAAAGTATGTAGAACTTAGAAAAGAGAAAAATCTTGCGCGCAAGTCCAAGGCAGACAAAGAGATGCTGAAAGGATTTGACGACGACATAAAGCTCGCCGCAATCAGCCGCAAGGATCTGCAGAAAAAGTTAAAGGCTATGCTTGATGAGTATGCACAGTTTAACCGTGCCGCAAAGCCCTTTACCGAAGCAAGGAAGGTTCTTGTTCAGGAGGAGAATTTTAAACACTTTGATGAAATCTCCGCTCTTTATGATGATGCAAAACGCAATGCAGAAGAAGCAGACCGCATTAAAGAGGCTGAAAATGCCGCACGAATCGCTGAGGAAAAATCTGAGCTTGATCGCCGAAAAGCAATAAGTTCTTCCAAAAAGCACAAGTAATACTTAATTCACCACGACCTCACTTTCTCATAGTATGGAGAAAGTGAGGTTTTAATATGAGTTTATATATTAAGGTAGGTTCTATAACAAATGCGCAGCGCGCACGCGCAATTCTCCAGAAAAATTCTGTTAAAGCATCTGTTCAGCGGATTGAAAATCCAAAACCGGGTGATGGCTGCGGCTATGCGCTGAGAACAGAAAATAGTAATAAAAATCCTGTTAGAATTCTTGAAAGCAGCGGCATAAGAGTTCTGGGAGTTGAGGAAAATGATATACCTTGACAATGGTGCAACATCCTATCCCAAGCCTGCCGCTGTTATAAATGCCAGCCTTAATGCCTGCAAAAAATTCAGCTTTAATTCAGGCAGAGGGGGATATTCCGCTTCTGTTAAAACTGCCGAAAAAATATATTCCGTGCGCGAAAAGGTCGGCAGTATGTTTAATTATGAGCCTCAGAATATAGCGTTTACAATGAACTGTACGCAGGCTCTGAATATGGCAATAAAAGGAAGCGTTAAAAGGGGAGACCACGTAATCATTTCTTCGCTGGAACATAATGCCGTCTGGCGAGTTGTAAATCATCTGCGAAACGATGGAATCATCGATTATGATATTGCTGATTTCTGCTTTGACAATGATGAAACCGTAAGTAATTTTGAGCGCCTTATCAGGCAAAATACAAGTGTGATTGTATGCACAGCGGCGTCAAACGTTTTCGGCGTAAGATTTCCGATAGACAGAATCGGAAGACTTGCGCGAAAGCACAGAATACGCTTTATCGTTGACGCTGCGCAGGCGGCAGGTATAATATCTATTGACGGTGTAAAAGACGGTATTGATATTCTTTGCGCTCCCGGCCATAAATGCCTTTACGGCAATATGGGAACGGGATTTATTGCCGTTCAGGAAAAGATTTTCCTTGAAACGATAATCGACGGCGGTACCGGAAGTGAATCGACCAATCCGAATCAGCCCGATTTTTTGCCCGACAGACTTGAAGCGGGAACGCTCAATAACTGCGGAATACTTTCTCTTGGAGCGGGAATTGATTTTGTCAATTCTATCGGAATGGATAAAATTTTTAATCACGAGCTGAGAATGACAGACATTTTATACAATGGTTTGTCAAGAAATGAAAATGTTTTCCTTTACTGTCCGAAGCCGGTTAAGTCTGTCTCCGCACCAATTATTTCGTTCAATTATAAAGACTATTCAAGTGAAAAAACGGCATTATTGCTTGCAAAATACAATATAGCTGTAAGAGCGGGGCTTCACTGCTCTCCGCTTGCCCATAAATTTTTTAACACATTGGACAGAGGAACTGTCAGGCTATGCCCATCCGTATTTACAAGTGCAAGAGAATGTGAAATTTTTTTAAATACGCTTAAAAAAATATAAAATCGGCTTTATTATTATATTTTTTTATGCTAAAATATATTTAAAGGGATTTATGTTAAAGGAAGTAGTTATTTTGAATGCCGTATCGGATTTCTTAAACAGAATACTGAGTGTTTTTTCAACATTTCGCTTTTCCGATTTCCTTGATATTGCGCTGGTTGCGCTGATTATCTATGTCTGTGTGCGTATTATCAGGGAAACAAGGGCAATGCAGCTTGTCAAGGGAATCGTTTTTCTCATTTTTATTTATCTGATTGTCAGCCTCCTGAATATGGAGGCTTCAACCTATATATTCAGGTCTATTTTTGCGAATATCCTAATTATTGTTGCGGTGCTGTTTGCGCCCGAACTTAGAAGTATTCTTGAACAGATAGGAAAGAGCGCTTCTAGGAGAAGCCTGAAAGCAATAATCCAGCCCGGAGCGGCGGTTGAACTTGCTGAAATTGAAAATGGCATAGAATCTGTAATCAAGGCGTGTTCAAATATGAGCGATTCAAATATCGGGGCGCTTATAGTGTTTGAAAACGAAACGCTGCTCGGCGAGGTTATAGAGAGCGGAACGCTGATTGATGCACAAGCGTCAAGGGAACTTATCGAGAACATCTTTTATCCGAAAACGCCTTTGCATGATGGAGCTGTTGTTATCCGAGACGGCAAGGTTTACGCGGCAGGCTGTATTCTTCCTTTAACTAAAAAGGACGTTAAGTCCTCTTACGGTACTCGCCACAGAGCTGCAATCGGTCTTTCGGAAGAAAGTGATGCGGTGGTTGTTGTTGTTTCTGAGGAAACCGGTGCTATCAGCGTTGCAAGATCAGGCGTTCTTGCAACCGAGATTTCAGACGGTGATTTAAGGGATATACTGATGGGCGTGTTCCTGCCAAACATCTCCTCCTCGGAAGAAAAGATTATTTCAAAGCTTACGAGGAGGAAAAGAAAGTAATGTCTGGCAAAAATAAAAAAAGCTTTTCTGTCAGAAAGCTTATATATAATGATAAATATCTTATTGCCTTTTCGGTTGTGCTGGCTGTTGTAATCTGGGTTGCCACATCTGTAAATCTCAGCCCCGAAACGACAAAGAAAATTACGGTTCCGGTTACGGTTGACTTTTCAGGAACGATTGCCAATCAGCTCGGAATTCAGTATTATGACGATAACAACATCACTGTGGAAGTAACGATTTCCTGCAAAAAATATCTGATTAAGGACATTACCGCCGATGATATTAATGCAACTCTGCAGACCAATACCGTTACTTCAACCGGCTATCTTTCCGTTCCGATTTCCGTTTCGGCAGCCGATGACGCTGAATTTACGATCAAGAGTTATTATCCGACTTCCGCTCAGGGCTATTTTGACGTTGCTCAGGAGGTTACCTTGCCTGTTGAGCTGAATTTTACCAATGACAGCTTTGCGGCTGACGGCTATGTTGTCGGCAACACGGCGCTGAGTCAGACCAGTGTTGTCGTTGAGGGTCCAAGTGCTTATGTTTCTTCAGTGAATAAAGTCGTCGCCGACATTACGCTTGAAAGTAATCTGACCGAATCACAGGTGATCGAGATAGAACCTGTCGCACTTGACGAGCACGGTAACCGTGTTGATTACGTTACTATTAGGCTTAATGAGGGAGAAAACACGATTACCGCAACAGTGCCAATATTAAAGGTACAAAATCTTGCGCCATCGGTAGATTTTGTTTCAGGTCCTGAAAGCGCTGTAAACACATTTAATGTTGAATATTCAGTCAATTCTATTGAGGTCGGCGCTCTTGAATCAGCTGCTTTGAATGAGTTGAAGCTTGGCAGCATTTCGTTTTACGATTTAAAGCCGGGCGTCAACACCTTTGAGTTTGACACCGGTTCTATAAACGGCGTTACGGTTCTTGACGGAATCTCATCTGTTACTGTAACTGTTACAGTTCCGGATAGTTATCGTATAAAAACAGTGACCGTTTCAGCAGGAAGTATTGACCCTGAGTCGGAAGAATATAATATTTCCGTAACAAGTCTTTCTTCCGGAAGAATAACCGTTGTTGCTCCGGAGGATGTGATTGACAGTATCAACAGCTCGGCGCTGACCTTTTCACTTACACCCGTAAGCGGAGACAGTATAACCGAAACAACGAAGCAGTGCAGACTATCCGCGAACATAAGCGGCTTCGATAACTGCTGGGTAACCGGCACGTATACCGCAAATGTTAATGTTACGAAAAAATAACGCCGCTTTGCTTCTTTAAGGCGACGTATAATCAAATATTAGCGCAGGAGTCTTTACCTGACTTCTGCGCTTTTTTAATGATTGTAGAAAAGTGTTTGATTTTGATTTTTACTGTATCTGTAAACGGATAGAACAATCCCGAGAGCAATATAAACACTGAGGCTTGAAGAGCCTCCCGCTGAATACAGAGGGAGCGTGATTCCTATACAAGGGAGAAGGGATAGCTCCATACCGATATTGACAAGAGCCTGCGCAAAAAGCATTACCGAAATGCCCATACACATCATATATCCGACATTGTCTCTTGCCTTTAATCCGATAACAATAACTCTGATAATCAGTACAGTCAAAAGAATTATGGCTGCCATTGTGCCGACAAATCCGAATTCCTCTCCCGCAACTGTTAAAATCATATCATTCTGATTTTCCGGAACGCTGTTCGTTAGGCTCTGAGTCATTTTTCCGTTTAAAAAGCCCTGTCCGAAAAGACCGCCGCTGCCCAGAGCGATTTTTCCGTTCGCCTGCTGATATATAACATCTGCATATTCCTCAGGATAAAAAAGAGCCTCAATTCTGCTACGCTGCAGACCGTTTATAATTCCAGTCCTCCAAGCAACGGCAAAGGCTACTGCTATGGCGCATATTCCCGCCGCAAAATATCCAATGTTGATTTTTGCCATGAAAAGCATTCCGATAAACATTATCAGAAAAATCAGCGCGGAGCCTGCATCGCCTGTAATGACAACAAGCAGCACCGGTATTGCTCCGTGAATAACTAACGGAATAATTGTTTTGAGCTTGTTTATGTTTTCTTTTACTAAGTCAATATGATATGAAAAAGAAATAATAAATCCTACCTTAAGAAATTCAGACGGCTGAATTGTAACAAATCCAAAATCAAGCCAACTTCGTGCGTCAGGTCTTGAGCTTGGTCCTGTTCCGAAGAAAAAGGTTATAATCATCAGGAAAACACAGCCGGCCGCTATAATCGGCCATAATTTGCTTATTGCCTCATAATTTATTACGGAAAGAACCAATGCGGCGGCAATACCGATAATGACAGTTATGAGCATTGTTCTGAATTCAGAAGAAAAAAGCTTCTCCTCGCTCAGACGCGCGTATGTGGCGCTGTAAACAAGCGTAAGACCGTAAGCGGAGCATATAACTGCCGTTATAACAGAGGTAAAGTCAAGTCCGCTGACAAAATCGCCGATGGTTGTTCTGTTTTTAATCTTTTCCACGCTCCGCCTCCTTTGAATAAGATAATACTATTATATTATCCCTGCTTTATATTTTCAAGGCGAAAATGATTAACTGTTGAAATATTCATATTTTATGCTATAATCTATTTAGATAAAAATATGAATAGCAAGGAATGGGGATTTATGTTAAGGGATATAGAAATTGCTCAAAAGGCAAAAATGAAAAAAATCAGTGAGATTGCAGACAGTATAGGTATTAATGAAGATGAAATCGAACCTTATGGACATTATAAGGCAAAGCTTTCGGACAGTCTTATTAACCGTGTAAAGGATAATAAAAACGGAAAGCTGATCCTTGTTACGGCTGTGAATCCGACCCCTGCAGGCGAGGGCAAAACCACGGTGAGCATAGGTCTTGCGCAGTCATTAGCCAAAATCGGAAAAAAAGCTATCGCGGCGCTTAGAGAGCCGTCGCTCGGTCCTGTTTTCGGTATCAAGGGCGGAGCGGCAGGCGGCGGTTACAGTCAGGTTGTTCCTATGGAAGATATCAATCTTCACTTTACAGGCGATATGCACGCAATCACAAGCGCCAATAATTTGATGTGTGCGATACTGGATAATCATATACAACAGGGAAATGAACTTGGAATAGATCAGAGAAGGGTGCTTGTTAAACGCTGTCTTGATATGAATGACAGGGCGTTGAGAAATATTATCTGCTCTCTCGGCGGTAAGCTTAACGGAATTCCGCGAGAGGATCACTTTATCATCACCGTAGCTTCGGAAGTTATGGCTATTCTTTGCCTTGCAGAGGATTTGTTTGATTTAAAGGAAAGACTCGGAAATATTCTTGTTGCTTATACATATGATAATAAGCCTGTTTATTGCAGAGACATTAAGGCAAACGGTGCGATGACCGTTCTTCTCAAGGATGCGCTTAAACCTAATCTTGTTCAGACGCTTGAAAACACTCCTGCGATCATGCACGGCGGCCCGTTCGCCAATATTGCGCACGGCTGTAATTCCGTAAGGGCTACCAAAACTGCTCTCAAGCTTGCTGATTACTGTGTTACCGAGGCAGGTTTTGGTTCGGATCTCGGAGCAGAAAAATTTCTTGACATCAAATGCCGTTTTGCCGATTTGAAACCGGACTGCATAGTTCTTGTTTCTACTGTTCGTTCTATGAAATATAACGGCGGAACTGCAAAGGAACATCTGACTGAAGAAAATCTTGATGCGCTCAGAAAAGGCTCCGTAAATCTCGGAGCGCATATTGATAATCTTAAAAAGTTTGGTGTGCCCGTTGTTGTCGCGATAAATCATTTCTATGCTGATACTGAAAGGGAAATTGAATTTGTTAAGCAGTTCTGCGAGTCAAAGGGCGCTGATTTTGCCGTAACCAAATGCTTTGCGGAGGGCGGAAACGGCGGAATTGAGCTTGCGCAGAAGGTTGTTGACGCTTGCGAAAAGGAAAATCATTTTCATTTCCTTTATGACCTTGATATGCCTGTTTATGAGAAAATTGAAACAATTGCCAAGAAAATCTACGGCGCAGACGGTGTTGATTATACCAAAGAGGCAAAGAAAAGCATTGAGGAATTTATTGCTCTCGGTGCTGATAAAATGCCTGTTTGTATGGCAAAAACCCAATATAGCCTGTCTGATAATCCGTCGCTTCTCGGACGTCCTGAACATTTCAGAATAACGGTTTCATCTGTAAGTTTGTCTAACGGTGCAGGTTTTCTCGTTTGCCAGACAGGTTCAATTATGACTATGCCGGGTCTTTCCAAATCACCTGCCGCTTATAAGATAGACATTGATGAAAACGGAAAAACGATCGGTCTGTTTTAATATGAAAACTTTTCTGTCTGAAAGTTATGACGATACGGTCTCATTTGCTGAAAACTTTGCTAAAACACTTCCGAAAGGTACTGTTATCGGATATTTGGGTGATCTCGGTGCAGGCAAAACTGCATTTACCGCCGGACTTGCTAAAGGTCTTGGCATTGATTCCGATGTTTCGTCGCCGACATTTACAATTTGCAATGAATACAGAGGAAAAGTAAATGTTCTGTATCATTTTGATATGTATCGTGTAAACAGCTGGGATGATCTGTATTCAACAGGCTTTTTTGATTATTTAGAGAGCGAAGCATATATTGCTGTGGAATGGAGCGAAAACATATTCGGTGCTTTGCCAGAGGATTCTGTTATTATCGAAATAAAGAAAAAATCCGAAACATCAAGAGAGTTTAAAATTTTTAATAAAGGTGAAACAGATTAATGCTTTTGCTTTCAGTGGATTCCTCCGCCGTAACCGCTTCGGCAGCACTTTTTAAAGACGGAGAGATTATAAAGAGTAAATTCATCAATAAGGGACTTACACATAGTGAAACGCTGCTTCCTCTTATTGCAGAGGTTATGGAAGGTTATGATTATAAAAGCCTTAATACGATTGCGGTAACATCCGGACCGGGTTCTTTTACAGGTGTGAGAATAGGTATTGCAACAGTAAAGGGAATTGCTTTTCCGTATGATATTCCTTGTATCGGTATTTCAACTCTTGAGTCGATTGCATATAATTTTGTTAAAGAAAATGCCGTAATTTGCAGTGTTATGGACGCAAGAAGAATGCAGTTTTACAATGCCCTGTTCAGCGTGAAAAACGGTGTAGTAACGCGACTGTGCAGCGATCGGGCAATTTCTGCCGAAAATTTAAAGAAAGATATTGAGCAGTTTGACAGTGTGATTGTAGCAGGTGACGGTGCCGAGCTTTTCTATAATACGGCAAAGGCTGAAAATACGGCTTTGGCTGATGCTGAGAGGCGTTTTCAAAACGGAATAGGCACTGCAATGGCTGCGCTCGGCAAAACGCCTGTCAAGGCGGATGAACTTGTTCCTGTTTATCTCAGACCGAGTCAGGCTGAACGAGAATTAAAACGAAAAAAGACATCCCCTTAAAAGTCAAGTACAAAAAAGAGACTGTATCTCTGTTCTAATGGATTTAAATGGTGAATAAAGCGGCCGGATACAGATGTTTTCGGTTTATGCGGTTTTTAATTTTATCAAAAAAGGTCTGTGGTTGGCGTCTTTCGTAACCGTCTTGCGGTAGGAAAATTACACCGATTCACAATACCTTTTTCAGTGCGGCATATGTGCTTGCAGAAGCACAATAATAACGACTAATCTATTATACGAGGAGAATTAAAAATGATTGTTCTTGGTTCTGACCACGCCGGTTTTTATCTTAAAGAGGAAATAAAAGCATATCTGGATGAGCATAAAATTAAATTTATAGACATAGGGTGTTATTCTCCCGAAAGCTTTGACTATGCCGTTTCCGCTCAGAAAGCGTGCGACAAGGTTGTATCCGGTGAATGTGAAAAGGCAATACTCTGCTGCGGAACAGGAGTCGGTATTTCAATAGCCGCAAATAAAGTCAAGGGCATACGTGCGTGCTGTTGCTCCGATTATTTCAGCGCAAAGCTGACAAGAGCGCACAATGATGCCAACGTGCTTTGTCTGGGAGGCCGCGTTGTCGGCGCAGGACTTGCCTGTGAACTTGTTGATATTTTTCTCAATACTGAATTTGAGGGCGGACGGCACATTAAGCGTATTGACAAAATAACGGCAATAGAAAACGGTGAAAAACTCTACTAACATAAAAATAAAATCCCTCTTGTGCAAGCAAGAGGGATTTCTTAATGATTATTATATTTATATCAGCTCCATTTGAGAGCCTTTACAGAAAAACCGAGACTTGTATCAAGCAGATTCTTCTGAATGATTGCAACAACGTTCTTGTATTTGCATCCGCTGTCATTTTCTTCTTTAACTTTTGCCGTAACTTTATAATAATTGTTATTTCCGAGGTTTTCAACCTCGCTTATCTGAATGGAATGCGTCTGGCTTTCGTATTCGCTGATTGCAAATGTATCATTTGAAAGGTTATAAGTAATATTTGTATTTTCAATACCGTTACATTTTGATTTGAATTCAACAACAGTCTGTGCAAAATAATTGAATAAGTCAAGAACTATTGTGGCAGACGCAAAATTCTTGCTGTTGGCACTGTTTCTGTAAGCCATCCAGCAGGCGACGTGTGTGGCAACATCAATGGGAAGACGCTGGCTGTTTTCAAAGCTATGAACATATAAATATGGAACTTCAAGAAGATTTGTAATTGTGGCAATATCCTTATCGCTGAACTGTACGGGTGTACCTTTATCTGTTGTTTTCGGTACAACATCCTTTTCAGACGGAAGGGTTGTGAGGTTAGAACCTGTGGTAGCCTTTGCGTTGTCCGTTTTGTTTGTTATATCCTCAGGGCCTTTCTGTACGGGGGGATTCCCTCCGGGCAGTTTATTGTTTGAACCGCTTTCCGAGTTGTCAGTAGGCTTTGTTGTGAACGTTTTTCCGGTTCTATTTCCATTTTCGTCAACCTCGTGCTGAACTCCGTCGGAATCTGTTTCAACAAGAACCATATTTCCGTTTTCGTCAGACACCAGTTCATACTGCGTATCAGCGCCTTCAAGTCCTTCAGGAGCTTTCGTAGTATTTTCTGTCGTATTACGGTTATTTTCCTCATCTTTACCCTTGCAGGCGGCGAAGCTGACTGATATGATAAGCATAAGCGCAAGTATAAGAGAAAAACATTTTTTCAAAACAAACACCTCTTTTTTGATGTAAAACTATTATATAAAACGTTGTTTAAAAAGTAAACAAATTTTGCGAAATAATTATAAATATTAACTTTTAATTCACAGATTTATCATAATTTTACTAAAATAAGGCTTTATTATATCGGCAGGTGGGATTATATGAATAAGTCGGTTATTGTTGCAATATGCGGACTTTCTGCGGCGATGTCTGTTGCCTTAATGTTTTTTGGCGGACTTCTCTATGTTTTTTCGTATACTGTTCCCATGCTTCTCGGAATCATTATAATAACAGTAAAAAAAACTTTTAAAAACGGAGCCGCAGTTGCTGTGTTTTTTTCTGTTTCCTTTCTGTCACTTATACTTGTGACAGACAAGGAATGCGTTTTAATGTATGCGCTTTTTTACGGCTATTACCCGATAATTAAGGAATATCTTGAAAGGGTACGGTCGAAATTTCTTTCTGTTCTATTGAAATTACTTCTGTTCAATGCCGCGCTTTTTTTAATTGAGCTGCTTTGTGTATATATTTTCGGTATACCTTTCTTTGAGAACGGTAAATTTTCGGTTGTTATGCTTGTTTCATTTACAGCAGCAATGAATTTGTTGTTTTTTATGTATGATATTTTGCTGAAATACTGGCTGATTTTTTACGGGCGAAGAATTGAAAAAAGAATAAAAAACCTCTTTAAATAAATTAACGGCAGTGCGCGATGAACGCATATTCTGCCGTTTTGATTTTATTACATATATACTCTTTCAATTCTCGGATTAACAAGGAGGGGTGAGATGTCAACGCTCGCAATATCAGAGCACTTGACGTCCGAGCCTGTAATATCAACTGCGGTGTGTGAAAGTCCGATACCTCCGATAACGTGATACATTCTTCCGTTGATTCGGACATACATCTGCTTTTTCTTTAATACCTGCTTAAATACCGAAAGTGAATAGCGTAAATCATAAAGTTCTTTTTCCTTTTCAAGTCCAAAGCCGTCATAATGACCTATTGGAATAATGGCAATTTTAGTTTCTCGCTTTGTTTTGTAGGTGCCGTTGTAGCCGACTGAATATCCGGCGGGAACCGTTTTTATATCTATAACCTCCGCTTCAAGGCAGCCGAGTCTGTTGAGCGGATTCTTATTTTTTGTTATAACCCTGCCCGTAAAAGCCGAGCCTAATCGTACCGCGTCAAGAGAAACACCGTCAACATTGAGCAAAGCGGGGGAGTTGGCGCAGTGAAGAATACCCGTATCATACCCGGCTTTTTTTATCTGTTCAGCTGCATCCTTGAAAAGTACAAGCTGTGCTCTTGTCAGCTCTTCATTTCTGAAAGCGCTTGAAAAGTGCGTATACATTCCTGTAAATTCAAGATTTTCTGCAGTATAGCAGTTGATGGCTTCGCTTATTTCGCTCGGCATAAAGCCGTATCTTCCCATGCCTGTATCAATTTTTAGATGGCATTTTGTTTTTACGTTAAGCTTTTTTGAAACTTCGTCCATTACACGGCAGGATTCCGAAGAACCAATCGTGGCGATACAGCCGTTTGCCGCAATCATTTCAGCTTCTGCCTCTATGCAGGTTGAACGCATAACAAGTATATCCTCGTCATCGAGAATCGTTTTCAAAACCGGAATATCCGAAACCTCTGTTATGGCAAATGTCTTGATTCTGTTTTCCTTTAGAATTTCGGTCAGCTCAAGGATGCCGAAGCCGTAGCCGTTGCCTTTGACGACTCCTATAATCGGAACGCCTGCCATTTTCTTTAACAGTTCAATGTTTTCAATCAGCTTGCTCTTATCAATTATATATCTGCTCATTTTAATTTCTTCTTCAATTCCATTGCAACGTTGTATAGCTTATACACAGGCTTATTTATAACATAGTCAAATTCGCCTATAAATTCTTTCATATAGCCGCCGAATCCGTGCTTGAAGCGCCAAAGACCGTAGTGCGGATTGTCGGGATTTTGGCAGTCTCCGCTGATACCGCCGAAATCATATACCTTGCAGCCTGATTCAAGTCCCCATTTAATCATTTCCCACTGTAAAGCATAGTTAGGATATACATTTCTGTGTGAATTTGAAGAAGCGCCGTATTGATATTTTACAACGTTTCTGCCCCATTTTATGGCGATTGTTCCTGCGATAGCCTGTCCGTTGTAGTATGCCATATAAAGCCTTGCGTCGTCTCCCATACAGTTCAGTATTTTTTCAAAATACCATTTCGGGCGCGTGGAGAAGCCGTCGCGCTCTCCTGTTTCACTCATAATACGAACAAAATCATCAAGAGCTTCTGTCCCGCAAATCTTTACTTCAACACCTTTTTTTGGCGCTTTTCTTATACGGTTTCTGTAATCGGGTTTGAAGGTGAGCATAAGCTCTTCCTCGGAAAGATTGTTGTAATCAAAGCAGTATACAAATCTCGGCTGAACGTTTTCAAAATCCATACATCCGGGATTAAGTTCAACAAAGCCCTTGTCAATTAAATGATTTTTGTATTCAGTGTTTCCAATGACTATCTCGGGATCAATTTTAATGCAGTATGCCTTGTATTCCTTTGCCAGTTCAAGCATACCGTTAAAAAGCCTGTCAAATGTTTCAAAGTCATTTTCATCCGCAGTAAATCCGCGGCAGACATAAAAAAGTGAATATTTTATAACGGGAATAAAGCGTATAAGCGCGGCGGCTGTTCCGAGAATGCTGCTGTTATCATCTTTAAGCATAATGGCTTCCCATTTCCACGATGATTTTACTTTCGCCCATTTTGAAGAATGCTGAAAAAGCCCCTTTGGATGCTCCTTGATAAATTGCTCGTATTCATCAAGATTCTCTTTGTTTACTCGAACTAACACATTTTGTCCTCCCGACCAATTCTTGTAACAGTATATCAAATTAATATCAGTTTGTCTATATTAGAAGCAAGTTTGTTGACATTTATTTTTTTATATATTATTATGTAATTATTAACTAAAAGGCAGGTAGGCTTATGGAAAAGCACTATTGGGAAGATCCTTCTGTTTTTAAAATCAATAAGGAGGACGGGCATACCATTGCAATGCCGTATGACGATGAACAGTCGGCATTGTCCGATACGGAAAGTACTTATAAGCAGTCTCTGAACGGAATGTGGAAGTTCCGCTGGCAGCGCGGTCTTGAAAATCAGCCTGACGGTTTTGAAAGAACGGATTTTGCCGATTCGGAGTGGGATGAAATAAAAGTTCCGTCTGTCTGGCAAACGCAGGGCTATTCCGTTCCGTATTATTATGCAAGCACTTTTCCGCGTGCTATAAGCAGAAGCAGGCACAGAATTCCGCATATTAATCATAAAATGCAGGAAATCGGCTTTTACCGCCGCGGATTCATTGTTGATAAGGCGTGGCTGAGTAGGGAGATTTTTCTTCATTTCGGAGCTGCTAAAGCTGCTCTTGAGGTTTATGTCAACGGCGAATTTGTCGGCTACAGTCAAGGCTCGATGACTCCGCACGAATTTAACATCACGAAGTATGTTAAATTCGGTGAGGAAAACCTCGTGTGCGCCAAGGTGTTTCGCTATTCAGACGGTACATATCTTGAGGATCAGGATATGTGGTGGCTTTGCGGAATTTACAGAGAGGTTTACATCTATGCCGAAAGCGGCGTTTGTTTGCGTGATTTTTATTTTAGAACAAGCTTTGATAATTACTATGACAACGCGACGGTTATGCTTGATGTTTATCTGAAAAACTATTCCGCAAAAAAAGGAAAGGTTTCAGTTGAAGCAAAGCTGATTTCCGACACGGGAAGGGAAATTCCTGTCGGCGAAGCAAGCGAAAAATTAAATCCTGATAAAACACGGTTAAGCTTTACTGCTGAAATAAACAAGCCGAAAAAATGGTCTGCGGAGCATCCGAATCTTTATACACTTGTTATGATTCTTAAGCTCAGCAACAGGATTTACGCCGTTAAAAGCTATAAGGTTGGCTTTAAACAGGTGGAAATCAAGGGTGAAAAAATATATTTTAACGGAATGCCTTTAATGATAAGAGGTGTAAACCGCCACGATTTTGACCCGGATAACGGTTGGGCAGTGCCGAGAGAGAGATACACGCAGGATCTTGATATTATGAAGCAGAATAATATCAACGCTATCCGTACCTCCCATTATCCGGACGACCCGTACTTTTACGAAATGTGCAATAAATATGGCTTTTACGTTATGGATGAATGCGAGGTTGAGTCGCACGGTGTAAGACGCAAAGGCGTTCCCGGGAGCAATCCTGTATGGACCGACGCTGTTGTTGACAGAATGGAGCGTATGGTTTTAAGGGACAGAAATAATCCCTGTGTATTTATGTGGAGCCTTGGAAATGAGGCAGGCGACGGAGATAATTTTGCCCGGATGAAAGAAGCCGCCTTAAAGCTGGACGATACACGGCAGTTCCACTATGAGGGTGATTTTGATTTAACGAAGAGCGACGTTATTTCAAGAATGTATCCCACCGCCGATGTTATGGAAAAGCTTGGCAAAAAGGAAGCCATAACAATATCTCTTTACGACAATATTGCCAATCAACTTGCGGCGGACAGCAAGCCGATTTCCCCGGAAATGTATGAGGGAAAGCCGGTGCTGCTATGTGAGTATGCTCATTCCATGGAAAACTCCCTCGGCAATTTTAAGGAGTATATGGATGATTTTGAAAAATACGATAATATGTGCGGCGGCTTTATCTGGGATTTTGTTGACCAGACGATTCACCGCGTAAATGAGGACGGAAAAGATGAATGGCTGTACGGCGATGATTTTGCTGATTTGGAGCCGAGAAATATAATTAATCTACCGAATACAACAGCCATGGCAGGTTCCAATACATATTTCTGCGCAAACGGAATTATTGCCGCGGACAGAACCGTTCATCCTCAGATTCACGAGGTCAAGAAAGTCTATGCTGAAATAAAGACAGAGGCTTTTGATATTAAAAAGGGAACATATAAGGTTAAAAATAAATTTTTGTTTACAGATATTTCCGCATATGTTTGCAGATGGGTAATCGAGGCAAACGGTGAGCCTATTTTATCCGGCGAGCTTGACAAATTCGAATGTAAGCCTCTTACCGAAACGTTTATCACAATACCCTATGATTACTCTAAGCTTCCTGAAGATAAGGAAGTTGTTTTGACCGTTTCTTTCTATACAAAAAAGAAAACTCTTGGTTTGAAATCAAACTACGAGATTGCATGGGATCAGTTTATTCTCAACACGCTTCCTAAGCCGAGCGCGCCTGAATGCACCGGAGATTTGAACTTTACTGCAAAAGGAAATACTGTTGAAATAAGCGGCGATGCGTTTTTTGTTAAAATTGCAAACGGACGTGTTGTCAGCTATTCAGTTGAGGGCAGGGAAAAGCTCAAATCTCCGCTTGAGCCGTATTATTTCCGTGCGCTTACGGACAACGATATAGATTTTCTGAATTTTACGCCGTTTCTCATTCCTTTCCATCCGTATTATAAGTGGGAGAGAGCCGGCAGACGTGCAAGGGCTATAAAGACAACCGCGTCGGCAGGAGAGGATAACAGCGTTGAAATCCATATTGCCTGGAGTACTCCCGGTCTCAAAAACTCAGTTTCTACATATAGGGTTTATCCAGACAGAAGACTTTATGTTTATCATAGTGCCGTTCCAAAAGCAAATATGATTAAATTTGGCGCGAGAATGGTTCTTGACGGCAAAATGGAATATGTGAAGTGGTATGGCAGAGGACCTCACGCCGCTTACTGCGACAGAAAAACAGGTGCCAAAATATCTTCCCATAAATCAACGGTCACAGCGCTGGAACACCGCTATATGCGCCCTCAGGAAAGTTCTAACAGAACGGATGTACGTTACTTTACGATTACCGACAGGGCCGGCAATGGCTTTAAGGTTACGTCTTACTTTGATAATCCTCTTAATTTCAGTGCATATCACTATACAACCGAAGGGCTTGAAAAGGCACGCCACGTACACGAAATTCCTTATGACAAGAGTATTACGACAGTGAATATCGACCATATGCTGTGCGGAGTCGGCGGAGATCTGCCGGGTCAGGCGTTTGTACGTGAACCGTATATTATGAAAAAAGGTGAAAAACAGTCTTATAGCTTTGTGATTGAGCCTGTTAAAACAGGAGATTAGATAATGAAAAGAGTCTTTGCGCATATAGGGTTTTCTTTTGCAATCACTCTAATACTGCTCAATTTTATGTCTATAGAAGCAGCGCTTGTAATTTTGCCGGTTACAGGCGCGCTTTTTCTGTCCTCGGTGTCAATAGAGAAAACACGTAATGCTGTTTCAATTCCGCTGTGTTTTATGTCATCCTTTCTTGCTTGTATACTCTTTGTTTCTGTATACTACGGCACTTTTGTTCCACAAAGCAGACTTGACGGCAAAAGCGCTCCGACGAGCTTTTACTTGGTTTCTCTTGATGAAAAAACCGTGTCCGGCTATTCATATACCGCTAAAACAACTTCTGTTGATCTTGACGGTGCTCCTCAGAACATAAAGATAACAATATACACAGATGAAAAAATAAAGGCAGAGCCATATCAAATTATAGACTCGGAACTTAAATTCCGCCTTGTTTCCGATAACGGCTATGATTCTTACGGCTCATTCGGCGACGGAATATTTCTGTCGTCAAGGCTATATTCCTATAATATCTCGGACGGTAAAAGCGAGAATCCTTATAAATACATACTCAATTTAAAAAACTCTGTAAGGGAATTAATTAGAGAAAATACAGGAGAGGCGCAGAGCGGAATTGTTCTGGCTCTTGTTTGCGGTGATAAATCCGATTTGAAAACCGATGTTAAGTCTGATTTCAGAGCAAGCGGAGTATCCCATATTATGGCCGTTTCGGGTCTGCATCTGTCGGTTTTATCCGGCACGCTCTATTGGGTGCTGAAAAAACTGCGCGTTCCTAAAATTCCAAATGTCATCTTGTCAATTACGGTTGTATGTTTCTATATGGCTTTAACAGGCTTTTCCAAATCTATTATGCGAGCGGGAATTATGACGCTGATATTCCTTATCGGCATACTGTTTGACGAAAAAAGTGATTCGCTGAATTCACTCGGTCTTGCCGTTTTCATAATCTGCCTGAACCCCTATGCCGTTACGGACGCGGGCGCTTTGCTTACAGTGACAGCAGTTCTCGGACTGATTGCAATAAATCCTCATTTAAATAAAATTTATAAACCCAAAAATCCGCTGCTTAAATATATTTATGGGATATTAACTGCCTCATTATCCGTTTTTGTTACAACCTTTCCTGTACTTTATTTTTCATTCGGTTATGTGAGCATTATAGGAACTATTCTGAATATTGTTATGATTCCTGCCGCACAGCTTACATTGATAACATCGTTCCTGATGGTAATATTTCAATTCCTTTCTCCGCTCTTATTTATCTTTTCACGGATTTCAAACGCCGGTGCAGCCGTTATGCTGTTTTTTACGCAAAAATGCGCCGTTCTTCCCTTTGCCGTCAGAGATATAAGCAGTCCTCTTACGGGTATGGTAATTTCTTCGATTTTCTTTTTATTTGGGATAACGTTCATTTTTAAGAAACGCTATATGCTAAGAACAGCGGCAATAATTTCCTGCGTTTTGTTTGCAGCTGCGTTTTCAGTTTCATCAGTGCTGGACAGCAATAGTGTGTTTGTCAGAACCGTAAGCGGATATAAAACAACTGCTGCCGTTGCCTACAGCAGTAATTGTGCTGTTGTTATCGGCGTCAGCGAATATTCGCAGTATTACACCGTTAAAAACTTAATTATGTCGGGAAATATTGATAATACGGTTGTTATTGATTACGAAGGCAGTAAATATGCCTCAAGACTCGCGGAGGAGATTGATGCGCAATTCTATATTAACAACGGAAAAATCAAACAGATTACAGAAAAAGACGTAAATTATTTTAACGCGGATGATTTTAAGGTTGATTTATTACCCGAGTTTAATGTAAAATATCACTATAATAAAAATTGCAGTGAAACAGTAGTAACTGCGTATAATTCTGAATTTGAAGTTCTCAGTTCCGATAGCGGATTTTACGGAGAAAACACAATATTTTGCAATACTTCATCTGAATATGATTTGTTCTATAATGCCGATAAGTACGGCACAGGGGAAAGGAGGCTCAATCAATGGCTGAAATAGGGGAACGAGAATTGAAACAGCAGCTAAAATCAGGTGAATTTTTTAATGCGTACCTCATATACGGCGAGGAAAATTATCTTAAGGAATATTATGTAAATCAGCTTAAAAAGAAAAATGTTGAGCCTGCTTTTGAAACCTTTAATTATCATTATTACAACGGAAAAGATACTCCCCTGAATGATATTCTGAAAGACGCCGATATACTGCCCCTTATGGGTGGTTGCAATTTTATGCTTGTCTGCGATTATCCGATAGATAAAAGCGCGGGGGATATAGAACTTCTCAAGGATTTTCTGAAAGATGTTCCTCAGACTACAATGTTTGTTTTCTGGTATGACTCGCTTGAATTTAATCCGTTAAAGAACAGTAAAATGAAGTCGGTTCTTTCCGCCTTTTCAAAGGCAGGAGCCGCTGTTCTGCTTGACAGGAGAACGGAGGCAGAGCTTGTTAAACTTATAGTAAACGGTTGTAAAAAGCGTTCTGCGACTATTTCACAGGATAATGCGCGATATTTGATTTCCGTATCAGGGTCTGATATAAAAACGCTTTTAAACGAAACAGAAAAACTTTCCGCCAACGCGGACGGCGGCGAGATAACAAAAGAGATTATCAACAGCCTTGCAGTGAAATGCCTTCAGGCACGCGTTTATGATTTGTCCAAATCGCTTATGAAGGGCGATTATGAAAGTGCTTATTCCGTGTTGGACACGCTTGTTGCCATGGAAGAAGAACCTGTAAATATACTATCGGTAATATCGGGCTGCTACGTTGATATGTATAGAGTGAAATGCGCTTCTATAGCAGGTATGCCTGCCGAGGATGTCGGTAACTACTACAACTACAAGGGCAGGGATTTTGTTTTGAGAAACGCAATGAGAGACTGTGCGTCAATGTCTGTTGATCAGCTCAGAAAATCACTTGATGTTCTAATGCAGTCGGACAATATTCTTAAAAGTTCTGCTGTAGACAAAAAGCTTGTACTTGAGGAGGCAATGGTGAAGCTTCTCCTCATTTCAAAAGAGGTTCAGTATGATTAAGCTTAAAGAGGCTGTTATCGTTGAGGGAAGGTATGATAAAATCAAACTTTCCAATATTATAGATGCTTTGATAATCGAAACAAACGGTTTTCAGATTTATAAGGACAAGGAACGTCTGAAATTTATACGTAAAATTGCGCAGGAAAGAGGAATCATAGTTCTTACCGATTCCGACTGTTCAGGCTTTCAGATAAGAAATTATCTATCCTGCGGAATTCCTGAAAATAAGATACACCATCTTTATATTCCGGATATATACGGTGTTGAAAGGCGTAAAAACAAGCCTTCTGCCGAGGGGAAAATCGGCGTTGAGGGAATTGATGATAAAATTCTTATCAGACTGTTTGAAAGCATAGGGGTCAAATATAAATACGAAGAAAACCGTGAGCTGATAACAAATTATGATCTGTTCGCCGCAGGCATATCAGGCGGCAGCAATTCCAAAGCAAAAAGAAAGAAACTCTTGAAAAAACTTGATTTACCTGAGTTTCTTTCAACGAATTCGCTATTGAGTTATTTGAATTCCGTAATGAGCAAGGCGGAATTTGAAAGCTATATTCTGACAATTTGAGACCTTTGTTCTGTTCCGCAGGGCAGAGGTTTTTTATATCCCAGATTGTATAAATCCGTAAAGGCACATTCCTGCTTAAAAAAAGCAAGCGTGTCACCGGTACAGTCGCTCATCTTTGTAACGATTGGCAGAGACGATTTTTTCTTCATTTCGCAGAGAAGTTTTCTTCCTTTTTCGTTGAATCCGAGAACTCTTATATACGGCGGATTTTCGGGAATATCTGTAGTAATACCGAGATATGCCCGTAATACAATTCTGCGGATTCGTGAATGTGTGTAGCGTTTTGTTTTGATAAGACTGTATAATTCGTCCAGTGATGTCGCCTGTCTTACTGCATCAAATATTCTGTTTTCGAGACCCTCGCAGACATCGGCTGTTATTAAAAAATCCTCTCTGCTCATACATCTGAGTTTTGCGAGAACCGCCTTTTCACAGTTATATAGCGATGATATTTCATTGAGACTCATTTGCGCTCTGATTGCGGCGGAGGAATACTCCGAATCATCGCTGTCGTGTCCTTTTCCTATTCTTTTGAAAGCAATACCGGGGAGAGTGGTGCAGCGCAGATATTCAACTGCGAGTATATTGTTTGGGGTATCAAGAATATCCGAGCCGATCACAATGCTCCGCGCCTGCGGAAAGGAAATGCCTTTTTTCATTTCAAGGGCAATTCTTTTTTGCGTTGCGGCTTCGTTGAGTGCTGACGCGGTTTTTGAAAGCATTTCAATATTATCGGTTTCCGCACCGAACGCAAGCTGTTCGGCAACGCCCGTTTTCTCGATAAGCGTTACTCCTGCTCGGCAGAAACCCTCGGCAGAGAGCGTTGAGTATACGGTTGGAAGCTCAATGATTAAATCCGCTCCGTTTTTCAGAGCCGTTTCGGCTCTTCTGAATTTATTATCTATCGCGAATTCGCCCCTCTGCACAAAATTGCCGCTCATGCAGCAGATGACGGAATCGCTCCTGTTCTTTTTAACGCAGTCAATCAGATATTTATGACCGCTGTGAAAAGGATTGAATTCGCACACAATTCCCGTAACCATAAAAAATCTCCGAATTTAAAAACTATTTCTTGACTAATTATAATATATATATTATTATAATGTATATGGGATAAATTTCAATACTTGGAGGATATTTTCAGTGAAAATTCTTGTGATTAATTGCGGCAGCTCATCACTCAAATTTCAGCTTATTGATATGAAGGATGAGTCGGTTATATGTAAAGGCTCTATTGAAAGAATCGGACTGCCGATCAGCGGCGGAGAAAATAATATCATTTATAAAGTAAATGATCAAACATTCCTTTCCGATAAAAGTGTTCCCACGCATGTTGATGCCTTTAACACCGTTAAGGAGCTTATGACAGAAAGTGAAAACAAAGTGCTTGATTCATTCGACGAAATTGACGCGATCGGTCATAGAGTGGTTCAGGGCGGAGACAGATACACAAAGAGTGTGCTTATTGATGAAAAGGTTGTTAAGGATATTGAGGAACTTGAGCCGCTCGCACCGCTTCACAATCCCGCAAATCTTCAGGGATATGAGGCTTGTCTTGCGGTTGTCGGTCCTGATGTTCCCCAGATAGCGGTATTTGATACGGCGTTTCACAGCACAATGCCGCCTATGGCCTATATGTATGCGCTTCCTTATGAATTTTATGAAAAATACGGTATTCGCCGTTACGGCTTTCATGGAACATCACATAGGTATATCAGTCACAGATGTGCTCAGTTTATGGGAGAAAAGATAGAAAAACTCAAGATTATAACGTGTCATCTCGGAAACGGTTCTTCAATAGCCGCCGTAAAATTCGGCAAGGTTTTTGATACATCAATGGGCTTTACTCCACTGGACGGCTTTATGATGGGTACACGTTCGGGAGGTATTGACCCGTCTGTCGTTACTTTTCTTCAGGAAAAGCTCAGTCTTTCACCTCATCAGGTCGAAGAAATTCTCAATAAGCAATCCGGGGTCAGCGCTATTTCAGGCGGTTATTCCGATGACCGCGATGTTGTTGCCAAGCAGAATCAAGGCGATCAGAGAGCAATTCTCGCTCATGAAATGCAGGCTTACCAGATAGCTAAATATATCGGCTCTTATGTCGCTGCCATGAACGGCGTTGACGCGATTGTGTTTACGGGCGGAATTGGCGAAAACGGGTTCTGGCTTCGTTCAAAAATATGCTCTTATCTTGGCTTCCTCGGTGTTGAAATCAACCAGTCGATCAACCAGAAAACGGTTAAGGGCGCCGAAGCGGAACTTACGCATCCCACAGATAATGTCAGAGTATTTATTCTTGCAACAAACGAAGAACTTATGATTGCAAGAGACACTAAGGCTATTGTTGAAAATTTAAAATAAATAAATAAAAATTTTAATCTTATTGCAAAGGAGGAGAAATCAATGCCGGAAATCAGATATGAAATCACAGAGCATATCGGTGTGATTTCTGAAACCACCCGTGGTTGGACAAGGGAAGTCAATATGATTTCCTGGAACGGACGTGAACCTAAGATAGATGTCAGAGATTGGTCGCCTGATCATTCCAAGATGAGCAAGGGTCTGACATTTACAAAGGAAGAAATGCTCGAACTGAAAAAGCTTATTGAAAATCTTTAATTTGGCATACAAGAGTCGATCTTCAGCGAGTTCGGCTCTTGTATACTCAGGGGCGCCTATGCAGGCTGCCCTTAAAATTTGTTTTCGGCTGATAGGAACAGTCAGCCGTTTTTCGGAAATACAAGAGGTATAAATATATGCAATGGACATCTTTAAATGATTTAAGAGAAAAATATTTGTCATTTTTTGAAAGTAAGGGACATTTAAGATTACAACGTTTTCCGTTGATACCACGAGATGATGAAAGTTCACTGCTGATCAATTCGGGAAT
>CANPXD010000016.1 GCA_947585615.1 uncultured Clostridia bacterium | reverse complement strand
CTGGTGGGAACAACAGGGCTCGAACCTGTGACCCTCTGCTTGTAAGGCAGATGCTCTCCCAGCTGAGCTATGCTCCCATCATTATTGCGAACTGCAACGTTGATTATAATACTATATCTTTAATTAAAAGTCAACACTTTTTTTAATTTTATTGCACTTTCTTTATAATATTATTTATGTCTATATTCGTAAAAATATACCTTTTATCGCAGAAATGGCATTCTACCGTCGTATCTTCATCATCGGCAGCCATTTCTTTAAGGGCGTCAATTCCCGTTGATATTAAAGCTGCTTCAACTCTTTCACGGGAACAGTTGCATCTGTATTTACATTCCGATTCATCAAGTTTTTCTATTTCAATTCCCTTCATAGCCCTGATAGCTATATCATCTGCGCTGAAATTATCAGACAGCATTTCCGTAACAGACGGAATATCAGCAATAGCGTTCTCAATGGAACTTATGGTTTCCTCCGGACAGCCGGGTAATAGCTGAATGATAAAGCCGCCTGCACAGTTTACGGTTAAATCGGGATTGACAAGTACACCGAGAGCGCAAACTGTCGGAGTCTGTTCTGAAACGGCAAAATAATTTGTAATATCCTCAGCTATCTCACCGCTCACGATGGCGGTAGTCCCGATAAACGGCTCTTTTAATCCAATATCTTTCATTACATAGAGATAGCCTTCTGCTCCCACTGCGCCTTTTACATCAAGCTTGCCTTTATTATTAAGTGGCAGCTCAACAACGCTGTTTTGAACGTATCCTCTTGAATTTCCGCTGCTGTCAGAGACTGCAATTACAGAACCGGCAGGACCGTTTCCGCAAAGGCGCAAAGTGACTGTATCATCTTTGCCTTTCAGCATAACACCCATCATGGAAGCGGCGGTTATCAATCTGCCGAGCGCCGCGGTGACAACGGCAGAAGTCTTGTGTATTCTTTCAGCCTCGCTTACAATATCAGTGGTGTCGGCAGCAAGAATATATGCACTGCCGTCTTTAGTTATATATCTAACGATTTTTCCCATATATGCTTATTTCCTTTTGCAAACATAATATAATCTTTCAGAGGTTTTGTGCGGCTTGTCAAGCGTAAGGTCATCATAGACACCAAGCAAATCAAAATATTGCTTAAGCGCAGCCACAACGACATCCGTTTCATACGCTCTTTCAATAATCTCTTCGGAGTATCTGTCATAGTTTTTGCCGTTAAATACAAAAAAATCAAGCATGATTCTGACAGTGCTGTCATCAAGCAGCTCGTTATCCCATGAAAGAAAAAAATCATCTCTGTCAAAAACAAAGCAGTTGTTTTCAAGCACGTGATTATGTTTATAAACGGTATTTAAATCAAATATAAAAATTCCGCCGCTTCTAAGGGATTTGTAAACACAATTAAAAGCTTTTTTTACCTCTCCGATGTCTTTAAGATGATTTAATGAATCAAGGTTGCACATACACGCGTAAACAGGTTCAGGAAGAAAAAAATCACGCATATCCGCAAGAATCAGAGGAATTTTTCCTCCCGTTCTGTTCTCGGCAACAGTAAGCATATCGGCGCTTGAATCAACACCGATAACGTCATAGTCCATATCTGACAGCAAAAGACTCATTGTGCCGGTACCGCAGGCAAGATCAAGTATTGTTGAACCTTTCTTTATTCCGTATTTTTCAAAAAAAGACACAATATAATTTGCGCGTGCCTCATAGTCGGCATTTTCAGTAAGCTCATCATAGCGGCAGGCAAAATAATTATACATCGTCTGTGTCCTTAAGGCGTTCAAAAATTCTGTCATAACCGTCACAGCCGTATTGAAGACTTCTGTTTACTCTGCTGATTGTTGCGGTTGACGCGCCTGTTTCGCTTACAATATCGGTATAAACGGACTTTTCCGAAAGCATTTTCGCAACAGCTATACGCTGACTGAGTGTTTTGAGTTCCTGTACTGTGCATAAGTCCTCAAAAAAGTCATAGCATTCGTCGATATTTTCAAGATGGAGAATTGCCCTGAAAAGGAAATCAAGATTTTTATCATCGCGTTTAAGAGGCATAATATCACTCCGTTATCAGATTTTAAATTATATTTTCTATTATTTTAACACATTAAAGCTTGAAAGTAAAGAAAAATCCCAGATAAATTCGGGGATTTAATATGTCTCTCTTTTTATCATATAAAACCGAACAGCTGAATTTACTGTTCGGTTTTATATCTATCTTATTATTTATCCGTTCTGCTCAGACATTTGATATAGAGTCTTTAAATATTATTCTGAAATTAAGTTTTTATATATGTCAAAGCAATCAAAGGTTGAAAAATAATCCTTTGGCGTTTCGGCGCGTCTTATCAGCTTAACATCTCCGTTTTCACAGAGAAGAAGTTCAGCGGAACGGAGTTTTCCGTTATAATTGTATCCCATTGAAAAGCCGTGAGCACCCGTGTCGTGTATATACAGAATATCTCCGATCTTGATTTCCGGTAATCTTCTGTTGATAGCAAATTTATCGCAGTTTTCACACAGTGACCCTGTTATATCATAAACGTGCGTAGGCCTCTCATTTTCCTTCCCGAGAACGGTTATGTGATGATAAGCCCCGTAGATTGCAGGTCTCATAAGGTTAGCAGCGCAGGCGTCCACACCGATATATTCCTTATGGGTATGCTTTTCATTAATTGCCGTAGTGATCAGAGCGCCATAGGGACCCATCATAAATCTTCCCATTTCGGTATAGATTGATATATTGCCCATTCCCGCAGGTACAAGTATTTCCTCATAAACATCACGGACGCCTTGTCCGATTTCAATAATATCGTTCGGCTCCTGGTCGGGAGTGTAAGGAATTCCGACTCCGCCTGAGAGATTGATAAATGTAATGTTTACATCAAGCTTATCCCTTAAATTAACAGCAAGCTGAAACAGAAGCTTTGCGAGGGTAGGATAATACTTGTTGGTTACGGTGTTTGAACACAAAAATGAGTGTATGCCAAATTCCTCAACACCTTTTTCCTTCATTATTTTAAATGCTTCAAAGATCTGTGCGCCGGTCATACCGTATTTTGCGTTGCCGGGATTGTCCATAATGCTGTTTGTTATCTGAAAAACACCGCCCGGATTATAGCGGCAGCTCATTTTTTTAGGCAAAGCTCCGCAGGCTTTTTCGACAGCGTCAATATGCGTTATATCATCCAGATTTATTATACCGCCAAGCTCATTACAGTATTTGAATTCGTCAATGGGCGTGTCATTAGACGAAAACATAATATCGTCGCCGGTTGCTCCTATTGCCTTAGCAAGCATAAGTTCCGTTGCAGATGAACAGTCGCATCCGCAGCCGTATTCACGCAGAA
Organism: uncultured Clostridia bacterium; assembly: GCA_947585615.1. Taxonomy (GTDB): domain Bacteria; phylum Bacillota; class Clostridia; order Oscillospirales; family Acutalibacteraceae; genus Eubacterium_R. Next base: position 28,686 of record CANPXD010000016.1, on the reverse strand, counting down.
TGTTTATTAGAAAGGGATTCGGGGTGGCTTTAACCGCAAAATATTCTTTAAAACCCTTATTCCACGAAAATGCCTTTTTCATATTTTCCGCGTTTTGCCTGATACCCTTTTCATCGTAAATATGAAAGGGCGTGGGATACTTTTTAATGATTTCATTTGCTTTTTCCTTAGATAAAAAGGGTGTTTTAATCATACTTTCCTCCTAAACACTGAGCGCTTTTTCAATGAGCGCTTTAATTTCTTCTGTTCCCTGCCCTGTTATGGATGAAAACGGAATAACAGGATAATCGGGATCATCAAGCTCTTCAAAAACAGATGTGAAACGATTTTCATACTCTCTTTTTTTTAGCTTGTCCGCCTTTGTCAATACAACTATGAACGGTATTTTTTTCTGTTTCATAAAGCTTATCATACCGAAATCGTCAGCAGTAGGCTTATGGCGCATATCAATAAGTTGAACAACAAGACGTATATTTCTTCCGCTTTGAAAATATCCTTCCATAAGCTCAGAAAAACGGGATTTTTCCTGCTTTGATATTTTGGCATAGCCGTAACCGGGCAAATCGACAAAACGCTGCGTGTCAACGTTATAAAAATTTATTGTAACAGTCTTGCCGGGAACTGAGCTTACGCGTGCGAGATTTTTTCTGGAAAAAAGCCTGTTGAGAAGCGAACTTTTACCGACATTGGATCTTCCGGCAAAGACAATTTCAGGCTTGTCCGACGATTCAAGTTGCGCCGAAATTCCATAAGATTTTTCAAATTCAGCTTTGTTAAAATTCATAATACTTACTGTGTTACCGTGCTTCTTTCGTCCTTATTTGCATTTATGATCGGATTTTTGATATTCTGTACGGCTTTGCTTGGGATTTTTTCAAGCGCAACGGGAATAACTTCAGTGAAATCGGAAACCGAAACAAAGTTTACCGCGTTTTTTACTTCGTCTGAAATTTCCGCAAGATCCTTTACATTTTCATCCGGAATTATAACGGTAATACAGCCTGATTTGTACGCCGCCATACTTTTTTCTTTGAGTCCCCCTATTGGAAGAGCTTTTCCCTTCAGACTTATTTCCCCCGTCATTGCGACATCGCATTTTATTGGGATTCCGGTGAGCTCGGAAACAAGAGCCGTTGTAATCGCAAGTCCCGCCGAAGGACCGTCCTTCGGGATTGCGGATTCAGGCGCGTGAATATGTATATCCTTGTTCTTATAGAAATCAGCGTCTATTCCGAATTCCGCAGACATGGAGCGAACATAGGAAACAGCGGTTTTTGCGCTTTCCTTCATAACGTCGCCGAGATTGCCCGTAAGTTCTATTTTACCTGTTCCGTCAAGTGCGGAAACTTCAATCGGAAGAAGCGTTCCTCCAACACTTGTCCAGGCAAGACCATTCACCGTGCCGATAAGATTTGTTTTGCTGATCTTATCACGCTTATATTTTTTCGGTCCTAAAATACTTTCAATATTATCAGCCGTAACTTTAAACTGTTTAGAGTTGACTTCAAGCTGAACAATTGCTTTTCTGCAAAGCGAAGCAATCTGCTTTTCAAGACTTCTGACTCCTGCCTCAGATGTATAGCTTTCAATCAGAAGTTCAACGGCATCGTCGGATATTTTAAATTCCCTTGCACTTAGCTTGTGTTTTTTCATTTCCTTTTTAAGCAGATATTCCTTCGCTATGTGGAATTTTTCCTCGGCAGTGTATGAATTCAGCTCAATGATTTCCATTCTGTCATAAAGCGGACCGGAAATTGCCGAAACATCGTTTGCCGTTGTTATAAACATAACTCTGCTGAGGTCAACGGGAAAATCTATGTAATGGTCGTTAAAGGTAAAATTCTGCTCAGGGTCAAGCGCTTCAAGCAAAGCTGATGACGGATCGCCTTTGTAGTCATCGCCAACCTTGTCTATTTCATCAAGCAGTATTATGGGATTCATTACACCGCTTTTAATAATAGCTTCGATTATTCTTCCCGGCATTGCACCGATATATGTTTTTCTGTGACCGCGGATTTCCGCCTCATCGTGTACGCCGCCGAGCGCAATGCGAACATACTTTCTGTTCATACTTTTTGCAAGGCTTTTTACTATGGAGGTTTTGCCGACTCCGGGAGGCCCCGCAAGACATATAATCTGACCCGTAAAGGAAGGATTGCGTTTGTAAACAGCCAGAGATTCAATAATTCTGTTTTTGACCTTATTAAGTGAATAATGCTCCCTGTCAAGAATTTTTCTGCTTTTTTCAAGGTTTATAGATTCCTTTGTATATTTACCGAAAGGAATCTCAATACATTTGTCCAGATAATTGCGGACAACGGTGCCCTCGTGAGAACCGCCGGGCATTTTTTCAAGCTTTGCACATTCTCTGAAAAGCTTATCCTTGATTTCATCACTGCAGTGAAGCTTTTCGATTTTCTGTCTGTATAAATCAGCCTCCTCAGCAGGATTCTCTCCATCTCCGAGAGCGTCGGAAATGACTTTCAGTTCCTCACGCAAATAATAATCGCGCTGATTTTTTTCCATTGCCTCCTGAACCTTTTCCTGAATTTCAGCCTCAAGTTCAAGCGTTGAATTTTCTTTCTTCAGCAGAACAAACAGTTTCCCCAGCCTGTCGCTTTCCTTTATTGCTTCAAGGATTTCCTGTTTTTCCTCATAATCCATAAATGAATTTGAGCATATAAAGTCGCAAAGTTTTCCGCCGTCGTTAATGGCAATAACCCTCACCTTAACGTCATTGCTTACTTTCGGCATAATCAAAGCATATCTTTCAAATTCCTTTTTAATTGCGCGTATGTATGCTTCGTTCTCGCTTGAAGGCTTTGCGTCGTGTTCCTTTTCAGGAGCAACCGTTCCCATAATAAACGGCTTGAATTGAGAAAAAGATAAAAGGCTTCCACGCTCTATTCCTTCAACGACAACGCGCAGATTTTCGGAATTCGGAATTCTCAGCATCTGCTTGATTCTGCAGATTACTCCGACAGAATATAAATCATCAATATTAGGCTCGTCAACGGCAGCGTCACGCTGTGCGACAAGAAAAACCCTCTGGGAGCCGTCCATTGCCGTTTTAAGCGCCGCGACGCTTTTCTTTCTGCCGACATCAAAATGTAAAACCATCTCAGGGAAAACAACAATACCTCTGAGCGGTATGACAGGTATGTCTATTAAGCCTTCAAAATATTCTAAATCCATATTTTCACAACCTATAATAATTTACTGTATTATAATATATCATAAATTCAAAAAAAGGCAAGTACAATGAATTGCCAATTCCTGTACGCATTGTATGCAAATCGTTTTATAAACAGCAAGCACGGTAAAAAATGAAATCAAATCGGGACACCGTAATTATTCAGGGTGTCCCGAAATCTGTAAAAATGATATAGTTATACAGCTTATGCGTTTTTCAACGCGGAAACCGTCAGCGTTCTGCTTTCCTTTTTAGGATTACGCAGAATGATCGGTTCGGCATTATTTTTTACGGAATCTTCAGTAATTATAATTTTTTCAACAGTGGGGTCGCCCGGTGTTTTATACATAAGATCGGACAAGACGCTTTCAAGCACGCTGCGCAATCCTCTTGCCCCCGTTTTTCTTTCAAGCGTTATGTCTGCGACAGCCTCAAGCGCATCCCTCTTGAATTCAAGAACAACTCCGTCCATTTCAAAAAGTTTGGCATACTGCTTTGTTATAGCGTTTTTCGGCTCGGTCATAATCTGTACAAGCGCTTTCTTATCAAGGTTGTCAAGTACTGCTAAAACGGGAATTCTTCCGATAAGCTCCGGTATAAGACCGTATTTAACAAGATCATGATGAACAACCTTCTTTAAAACCGCCGATTCATCCGAATTTGAAACTTCAATATCAGCACCGAAACCTAATGATTTATTGCTTGTGCGCTTTTTTATAATTTTATCTATTCCGTCAAAAGCGCCGCCGCATATAAAGAGAATGTTTGAAGTATCGATCTGAATAAATTCCTGCTGAGGATGTTTTCTTCCGCCACCGGGAGGAACGTTTGAAACAGTACCTTCAAGAATTTTAAGAAGCGCCTGCTGAACGCCTTCTCCACTTACGTCCCTTGTTATGGAACGGTTCTCGGATTTACGGGAAATTTTGTCGATTTCATCAACATAGATAATTCCGTGCTGTGCTTTTTCAACATCAAAATCAGCCGCCTGAATCAATCTGAGAAGTATATTCTCAACATCTTCGCCAACATAGCCTGCCTCGGTAAGAGTCGTTGCGTCTGCAATGGCAAACGGAACGTTGAGAATCTTCGCAAGCGTCTGCGCAAGCATTGTTTTACCTACGCCTGTAGGTCCAAGCAGAAGTATATTGCTTTTTTGAAGTTCCACATCATCGGAAGTATTGGAATAAATACGCTTATAATGATTGTAAACTGCGACAGAAAGAGCTTTTTTTGCATCATCCTGACCGATTACATATTCATCAAGTTCTTTCTTTATTTCCTCCGGTTTTGGGAGAACGACATCGCTGTCGGAAGCGCTGTGTCTTACGGGTGTGCTGGACTTTTCAAGAAGGTCATTGCACAGACCGATACATTCATCACAGATAAATACTCCCGGTCCTTCAATTAACTTGTGAACCATTGACTCGGATTTTCCGCAAAAGGAACATCTTGCAATGTAATTTCTTCCATCGTCTCGTGCCATATGCAAACCCCGCAGAAATTATCTCTTATCAATTACCTTGTCAACAAGACCGTATTCAAGAGCTTCCTGTGCAGAAAGCCAGTTGTCTCTGTCTGTATCTCTTGCAAGCTCCTCAACAGTTCTTCCGCAGTTTTCCGCAAGAATTCTGTTGAGTTTTTCTTTTGTTCTTAAAATGTGCTTAGCGGCTATTTCAATTTCGGTCGCCTGACCTTTTGTCTGTCCCAGGGGCTGATGAATCATAACCTCGGCATTCGGCAGACAGATTCTTTTTCCTTTTGCACCGCTTGAAAGCAGAAATGCGCCCATTGAAGCAGCCATACCAATGCAGATCGTTGAAACGTCGCATTTGACATACTGCATTGTGTCATAAATTGCCATACCGTCGGTAACAGAGCCGCCGGGTGAATTGATATAAAGATTGATGTCCTTTTCGCTGTCCTGCCCTTCAAGAAAAAGAAGCTGCGCGACAACAAGTGAAGCTGTTTGTGAATTAACTTCGTCCGAAAGAACGACGATTCTGTCGTTCAAAAGACGTGAAAAGATGTCCATTGAGCGTTCGCCGTTTCCGGTTTGCTCAAGAACGTACGGTACTAATGCCATAAAATCACTACCTTTTTATAATTATTCAATAACCGCTGAGTCTACAAGCATATTTATTGCTTTGTTTCTCTTTGCGTTTTCGGAAATATCAGCAACCGGAACAGCTTTTTTAATCTGCTCGGCATCCATTCCGTACTGCGCGCCAAGCTCAGCCGCCTCGTTGTCAATTTCCTCATCGGTAAGCTCAATATTTTCCGCTTCAATAATAGCTGTGAGAACAAGTGAAAGCTTAACCTGCTTTTCTGCGTTTTCTCTAATTGATGCCTTGAAAGTATCCATATCCTGACCGAGATACTGAAGATATGTGTCAAGTTCAATTCCGCTGTTTTTGAGATTATAACGGTATTCCCTGATCATTTCATCTGTTTTCTGCTCAAACATACATTCGGGAATTTCAGCCTCCATGCCCTCAACAATCTGGTCAAGAATCTGATTTTTAATATCAGCATCCGCATCGGATTCCTTTTTCTCGGAAATTTTCTTTTTAAGGTCATCCTTCAATTCATCAAGCGTGTCGAACTCAGAAACATCCTTTGCAAATTCATCGTCAAGCACAGGAAGTTCAGCAGTCTTGATTTCATGAATTTTGCATTTAAAAACAGCCTCTTTTCCTGCGAGATTCTCTGCGTAATCTTCAGGGAAAGTAACATTTACGTCAAATTCCTCATCAGCTGAGTGACCTGCAACCTGTTCCTCAAATCCGGGAATAAAGCTTCCCGAACCAAGCTCAAGCGGATAATTTTCTCCCTTACCGCCCTCAAAAGCAACGCCGTCAGCAAAACCTTCAAAATCAATGGTAGCGGTGTCGCCCATCTGAGCAGGTCTGTCGGTAACATCAATAAGACGTGAATTTCTTTTCTGCATTTGAGCAAGTTCGTTGTCAACATCTTCGTCAGTCGCCTCAACAGGGAGTTTTTTAACCTTGAGACCTTTATAATCACCGAGTTTTACCTCGGGATATGTAGTAACCTTCATCGTGATTTCAACACCCTCGGATTTGCTCATTATCGGAACATTTACGTCTGAGGTGTCGACAACTTTCAGACCTGCCTCATCAAAAGCAGCCGATACTGTTTCGGGATAAAGTGAGTCAAGAGCGTCTTCATAAAAGACAGCTTCACCGTACATTTTTTCCGCCATACCCATTGTCGCTTTACCTTTTCTGAAACCGGGTATTTGAATATTCTTTCTCTGTTTTAAAAACGCCTGTTTGCACGCTTCCGAAAAAGTTGCGCTGTCAATAGTAATAACCAACTCGTAAGTGTTTACATCAATTTTATCAGATGATTTAAGCGCCATAACTATGACCTCCTTATTTTTTATTATTCACCGAATAGGCATTATATCATATATAATCATTGTTTTCAAGAAAAATATGTTAATAATTATTTTATAACAAGATACGGCGTGAAGTTGAGTCTGTCGCAGGAAATCAATTTGAATGAAATTCCCCTCTGAATATCGTCAACAGCATATTTTGCCGCCTCACCGTGAAGATGCCCGTAATAACATTTTTTTATTCCGTACTGCTCAAGCAGACTGAGAATTTCCTCACAGGAGCTGACAGAAGTCAGAGGCGGATAATGAAGAAAAACTATTTTTTTCTCGCACTTTGCACTGTCAAGGCTGGCTTTAAGGCGGATAAGCTCTCTGTTTAGCATTTTTTCATCATGCTCCTCTGCGCTTTCAAAAATCCATCCTCGTGAACCGCAGACTGATATTCCGGAATATTCAACAGAATTATTATGGAGAATTCTGATTGAATTGAAACCTTTTTCTTCAATAAATTTATTTATTTTGGACATCGTATTCCACCAGTAGTCGTGATTGCCCTTAATAATGATTTTATGCCCGTTAAGATTGTTGATAAATGCAAAATCAGGTTCAAGTTCGTCAAAATTAATTGCCCAGCTAATATCACCCGCTATTACAACAGTATCCTTATCGGATACGATTTTATTCCAATTATTTTTTAATTTTTGAGTATAATTCTGCCATCCCTCAAAAGTATCCATCGGCTTGTTTGTTCCGAAAGACAAATGAGTATCTGCAATTGCGAAAAGCGACATATATTCTCCTTGAATAATACTGATGTGTCGGTTAAAAATAAGATTGAAGGGAGTGAAAACGATGAACGAAATCAAAGGAATTTCCTGTGAAGTAAAGAACTGTATCTATCATGATAAGTCAAACAACTGCAACGCCGGACACATTGTTGTGGGAAACAGAAGCGCGACAAAAACATCTGAAACAAAATGCGAAACATTTGAGTGCTGCGAAGATTGCCAGTGCAGCTGATTTAAGCAAAAAACGGCTCTTAATTACGGAGCCGTTAATTTTATAGCTTTAATAGGCTGAAAACCATATCGCTCATATTATCTTTGCTGCAGACATTGGTAAATCTGACGGCTTTGTCTTTAAGAGAGAGGAGCGGTTTCGGTATTTCGGTATTTGTAATTTCAGAGAGCTTCTGTGCTGTTGCGAACTCATCGCTGCCGCCGCAAAAATCGGAAACAGCACAGAGAACGCTTTTTGGGAATTTATACGGCGAAGCCGTTGAATCAACAACGGTAGGTATATTATCTCCCGTACGCTCTACATAATTCTCATAAACATTAACCGCAACTGCGGTATGTGTGTCTAAAAGATACCCATATTTTTCAAAATATTTTTTGATCGTTTTGTCAACATCGGATTCGGGAGTATATCCGGCATCAAAAAGCTCATGGATTTTGTCTTTAATAGCCGAGGAAACGGTGTATTCTCCTTTTTCTGAAAGATCGGACATCAGTTTGGAAACAAGTCGGTCATTTTCGCCGCTCAAATGATAAAGCAGTCTTTCAAGATTGGACGAGATAAGAATATCCATACTCGGAGACGACGTTGTGTAAAAGCTTCTGTTTTTATTGTACTTACCGGTTTTAAGAAAGTCCGTCAGCACGTTGTTTGCGTTTGAAGCGCATATGAGTTTTTTAATCGGAAGTCCCATTTTCTTTGCGTAATAGGCTGCAAGTATATTTCCGAAATTGCCTGTCGGAACAACTACATTTATCTCATCTCCGGCAGAAATTCTGCCATCCGTAATCAAATCACAGTAGGCTGAAAAATAGTATACAATCTGCGGAACAAGTCTGCCCCAGTTAATTGAGTTTGCAGAAGAAAACATCATATTTTTATCTGCGAGCGTAGCCTTAACCGCCGAATCGGTAAAAATGGACTTAACTGCGCTCTGCGCGTCATCAAAATTACCGTTCACGGCGCAAACGGAAACATTTTCTCCCTCCTGTGTAACCATCTGCAGTTTCTGCATATTTGAAACTCCGTCAACAGGATAAAAAACAAGTATTTTTGTGTTTTCCACATCTTTGAAGCCCTCCAGAGCGGCCTTTCCCGTATCTCCCGAAGTGGCGACTAAAATGACGATTGTTTTTCCGTCGGCAGTCTTTTTGGCGGAAACTGCCATAAGATAAGGCAAAATCTGGAGAGCCATATCCTTAAACGCGCAGGTAGGACCGTGCCACAGTTCGAGCACGTTCATATTCTCGGTAACTTGAACCGTAGGAGCTGTGGCGGGCGATGAAAACTTATCAGTTCTGTAAGCACCGTTTACACAGTAATCAAGCTCTTCCTCGGAAAAATCGGTAAGAAATTCCCTTAAAACGGTTTTTGCTCTTTGCGTATACGGCATATCTGCCATAGACACGATTTTATTCAAAGAAAAACTCGGCATCCCGCAGGGAACAAAAAGTCCCCCTTCCTCGCTGATGCCTTGCGTTATCGCCTGCGCGGCGGTTACTCTTATTGAATGATCTCTTGTTGATGTGTATAACATTGTAGCGCTCCTAAAAAAATCTTTAAAACATTTTAATATAACTGAAACGCATTTTCAAGATATTTTATTGATTTTATATTATTATTTTCACAGAAAACCTCAGCAACATCAAATCTCGGCTGAAGCTCTGTCGGATATTTCTGAAGATATATGGCCGCGGTTTCGGCAATTTTTCTCTGTTTGCTGCTGTCTACAAACTCCGCAGGAGCGGCGATTGAATTGATACTGCGCATTTTAACTTCAATGAAGCATATATATTTTCCCTTTTTCATTATCAGATCTATTTCGCCGAAGCGGGAAGAAAAATTAAAGTCAAGCAGCTTATAGCGCTTTTTTTGCAGGTAATCACAGACTTTCATTTCCGCAAGTTTACCGAGACCGTTCATTTTTCAAGCACCTTCTTAAGAAAGCTTTTTCTGTGAATATCACATATTCCGTATTTTTCAATCATTTCATAGTGCAGCTTAGTCCCGTATCCTTTGTGCTTTTCAAACTGATACTGTGGATATTTTTCGGCCATTTCAAGCATATATCTGTCTCTGGAAACCTTAGCCAGAATTGAAGCCGCCGCGATGGAGGCGGATTTGGAATCGCCTTTTACGACTGTTTTAACTGAAGCTTGTGACAACAGAGGGTTCTGATTCCCGTCAACGAGTGCGAGCTGCGGTTTTATTTCAAGATTATCAAAAGCTCTTCTCATTGCTAAGAATGTTGCCTGAAGAATATTCAATTCGTCTATTTCCTTTTCACTTGCAGAAGCAACCGAACAGCAGAGACATTCAGCTGTTATTTTTTCATAAAGCAATTCGCGTTTTTTTTCGGAGAGCTTTTTAGAATCGTTTACACCTTCAATAATATGTCCCGGAGGCAAAACAACTGCCGCGGCAAAAACGGGTCCCGCAAGCGGACCTCTGCCCGCTTCGTCTATTCCGCATATTACCTTATATCCCTGATTCATTGCTTCGTTTTCATAAAAAAGCCAGTCCATGTTGTTTACGGCAGCTCAAGGCTGATACGCCCGAGCTTTCCTCCTCTGAATTCATCACAAAGAACAGCAGCCGTTCTTTCATAATTGATTTCTCCGCCCTTTAACAGAAAGCAGCGTTTTTTTCCTATCAATTCAAGAATTTCCCAACCCTGCATCTCTTCAAAGCCCGAAATTTTATATCTTTCTGAAATCATTTCAGGGTGCGTTTTATTCAAAACATCAAGCAGACGGCAGGATAAGGCCTCAACATCTGTCACCTCGTCCCTTACAGACCCTATAAAAGCAAGCTCGTCACCGACGGACGGGTCTTCAAATTTCGGCCACAGGACGCCGGGTGTGTCGAGCAATTCGATTCCGCCGCCAACGCTGAACCACTGATTACTTTTTGTCACACCTGCCCTATCCTCGGCAATCGCTTTGTTTCTGCCTGCCATTCTGTTTATAAATGAGGATTTCCCCGTGTTTGGAATACCGACAACCATAAGACGCAGAGGCTTGCCGGTCATCCCCCGTTTTTCGTTTCGTTCAATAACATCTTTAAGTGCCTTTCTGCACTCCGGTATAAATCTGCCGATACCGCGTCCGCTTTTGCAGTCAGCGGCAAGTGCATACATTCCTTTGTTCCTGTAATGGTCAATCCAAATTTCCGTTGCTTTCCTGTCAGCAAGGTCGGATTTATTTAAAATTATAATTCTTGGTTTCCTGCTGATTAAATCACCAAGTTCCGGATTGGAGCTTGCATAAGGAATACGGGCGTCTACAATCTCAACAACGCCGTCCGCAAGGCTGAGACTCTCCTTGATAAGACGGCGTGTTTTTGCCATATGGCCCGGAAACCACTGAACATTCTGCTTTTGAAAATCAGGCATAACTATCTCCTAAAATAATTTGTATCTAAATGCAAATCATTTTTCTCAAATAGAAAAATAAATTAACCTGAATCATTATACTTCAATTTACAAAAAAAGGCAAATAATATCAGACATTTCTTATTTCAATATACTTATAACCTGCGTCCTCTACTGCCTTTTTAACCGCAGTTTCGTCAATTTCTCCGCTTTCAACAACCGCTCTGTTTTTAGCGTGATCGGCAGTAACTTTAAGTCCTATTTTTTCAAGTGCCTCCGTAACGTGCGCTTCACAGTGAGAACACATCATTCCTTCAATAACAATGTACGGCTTATTTTCTTTCTTAAAAATACTCATATCCATTTTCTTTCCTTTCTTTTTAATGAATGATATTTTATCTATGTTTATTACATTCAGCCGCAGTGCGTTTGTAACTACGCAAAAGCTTGACAGACTCATTGCGGCTGCCGCAATCATGGGATTGAGAGTCATTCCGAAAGCGGGATACAGAATACCTGCCGCAATGGGAATTCCGATAACGTTATATATAAATGCCCAGAAAAGATTTTCCTTAATATTTTGAAGAACTCTTCTGGAAAGCGTAACAGCTCTAGCAATGTCAAGAGGATCGCTTTTCATAAGAACAACATCTGCAGCGTCGATTGCAACATCCGTTCCCGCGCCTATTGCAATGCCGGAATCTGCGCGTGTCAACGCAGGGGCGTCGTTGATACCGTCTCCGACCATTGCGACACTGCCGTACTGGGAAAGAACTCTCACCTTTTCCTCTTTTTCGTCAGGAAGAACACCGGAAATAATGTTATCTATTCCAACCTGCAAACCGATAGCGTTAGCGGTTCTTTCGTTGTCGCCTGTTATCATTACAACGGAAATACCCATATCACCAAGAGTTCTGACGGCCTTTATACTGGTCGGTTTAACAGTGTCAGCTACAGCTATAATTCCCAAAAATTCAATGCCTGCTGAAAAGAACAGCGGAGTTTTGCCCTCTGCGGAAAGCTTTTCGGCGGCCTTGAGATCCTTTTCGGGAATAACAACAGTCCTGCTTATAAATTCAGCATTTCCGCCCGCAATTTGAATTCCGTCTGATACACCGGAAATTCCGCTTCCTGCCACTGCTTTGGCATTTTCAGTCTCTAAAGGTTCAACACCGTTTTCTGCACAATAAGCAATTACCGCCCTTGAAAGAGGATGCTCGCTTTTGCTTTCAACAGAATAGGCATATTTTAGAAGCATTTCCTTATTATCAGATATTACGTCTGTAACAGACGGATTTCCGACAGTTACCGTTCCCGTTTTGTCAAGGCATACAATATCGGTTTTTCCCGTTATTTCCAGGCTTTGCGCCGTTTTGAAAAGTATACCGTTTTTCGCACCCTTGCCGCTGCCGACCATTATTGCGACAGGCGTCGCAAGACCCAGCGCGCACGGGCAGCTTATGACAAGAACAGAAATGCCTCTTGCAAGAGAAAATCCGACGCTCTGTCCTGTCAGAACCCAAAGAAGAAAGGTTACAACGGCAATCGCCATAACTACAGGTACAAAAACGCCTGAAACCTTATCGGCGATTTTTGCAATAGGTGCTTTGGAAGCAGAAGCATCTTCGACCATTTTAATGATTTTAGAAATTGCCGTATCCTGACCTACAGAAACAGCTTTGCATTCAATAAAGCCGCTTTGATTTATCGTTGCGGCAGAAACTTTGTCGCACTCTTTTTTGTCGACGGGGATACTCTCACCCGTAAGCGCGGATTCATCAACTGCGCTGCATCCTTTCATCACAATTCCGTCTACGGGTATGCTTTCTCCGGGACGAACAACAAATGTTTCTCCGACAACAACTTCCTGCGCGTCAATGGTGATTTCTCTTCCGTCTCTCACGACATTGGCGGTGTCGGGAGTAAGGCGCAGGAGGTCTTTTATAGCGTCAGTCGTTCTTCCCTTAGAATAAGCCTCAAGTGTTTTCCCGACAGTGATAAGAGTAAGTATCATTGCCGAGGATTCAAAATACAGATCGTGCATATATTTGTGAACGGCCACGGCATTTCCTCTTGTCCATTCAACAGTCATCAAAAACATTATAACGGTACTGTAAACAAATGCAGCACCTGAGCCAAGCGCGACAAGCGTATCCATATTGGGAGCACGGTGAGTAAGTCCTTTGAAGCCGCTGATAAAGAACTTCTGATTTATAACCATAACTAATACAGTTAAAATTAATTCTGTCAGCGCGATACCGAGGTAATTGCCGTTAAGGAAGTCAGGAACCGGCCAGTTCCACATCATATGTCCCATGGAAACATACATCAGAGGTATCAGCAGAAGAACCGAAGCAGCAAGTCGCTTTACTATAAAAGAAGTATCGTTGTCCTTAAGTACGTCACTTTTCTTTGTGTTCCCGATATTCGCTGACTTTTCAGAAGCACCGTATCCCGCATTGACAACGGCACTTAAAATAGAGGAAACGGAGGCAGTACCATCAACAGTCATTGAATTAGTGAGCAGATTAACCGAAACACTGTTCACTCCGTCTACCGCACCGACCGCCTTTTCAATTCTTGCACTGCAGGCAGCACAGCTCATACCCGTAATATTAAATTCTTTCATATGATCAACTCCCGCAGTCATTTTATAAGCTTTTGCAGAGTGGAAAGCAAATCATCAAGCGTTTCTTTTTTGCCGGCTTTGATGTCATCCGCAACGCAAGTACTTATATGTGACGATAATAGTTCCTTATTAAAGGAATTAAGCGCAGCAGTGGCGGCGGCAACCTGCATAATAATGTCAGTGCAATAAGCATTTTTTTCTAACATACCTTTTATGCCTCTTATCTGCCCTTCAATCCTGTTCAGTCTGTTGATGAGGCGTTTGTATTCTTCTTCGCTTCTTTCTTTTGTTTTATGACAGCTGTTACAATCCTTCATAGTATCACTCCGTTATACCCGTATGGGGTATTTTAATTATATACCCCTATACGGTATTTGTCAAGAATAAATTAGAAAAAAACGAAAGCACACTATTATTCTGCGCTTTCGTTTTAAAAATATCAGTTTATTGACATTACGGTTCTGTATGCGCTTTCGGTCGCGTCGTGTATCCTCCCTGCTTTGCTTGAGTCGCCTATATTGTAGACATTGTCAAAAGAATTTTTTATTTCCTCATACAGTGTTTTGTTTGATTTTACTCCGAGCGACAAAACAACTGCGTCACAGTTGATAAAATCCTTTTTACCTGTTGCGGTATTTTCTATAAAAATACCGTCATTGGATATTTCTGTAAGCTTAGACGATGTGAAAAATACAGTACCGTATTTTTCAAGCTTTGGCAGAATATCATCTGTGTGCTGAAACCATGCACCGGGCGCTATTTTATCTATCATTTCAACAATGCAGACCTTATTTCCTAAACTGCAGAGAAGCTCGGACGTTTCGAGTCCGGTCATACCTGAGCCGATAACACAAATTTTTTTATTTTTAGGCGTAACGCTTCCATTGAGAATTTCTGTTACGGAATAGGTATTGCGTTTGCGGAATGCTTCAGGCATAACTGCTTCTGCGCCTGTCGCAACTATAACGGCAAAAGGATTAAATGATGAAATCATTTCCTTGTCTGCGTCAGAATGATATATTATCCTTGCTCCCGCCTTCTGTGCGTTTACAAGCAAATCCTCAATACACCAGTGTATTTTATCCTTATGCGGAGGCTTGTCGGCAAGATTTATCTGTCCTCCGGCGGCAGATTCTTTTTCAAGTACGGTTACGTTAAATTTTCTTTTGGCGAGAATCTCAGCAGCTGTCAGTCCGGCAACACCTGCGCCAACAATAACGATATTCCTGCCGTCTCCGTTTTCGGGCATTTTTTCGTTTTCTCTGCCGACAAAGGGATTTACGGAGCAATGACCGTTATCTCCCGTATACGCTCCGTCAGTCATACTCTGAAAGCAGTAAAGACAGCAGATGCAGCGTTTTATTTCATCTTCCCTTCCCTGCATTGCCTTTCTGCTCCATTCAGGATCTGCAATATGCGGACGTCCGAGAGAGACGAAATCCTGAATACCGTCCTCAAGCTGCTTTTCCGCCTGTTCGGGAGAGCGGATAAGATTTGCGGCAATGACAGGAATGTGCACAGCCTTTTTAACCGCAGCGGCAAGATTCTTCCGCCATCCGCATTCAAACGAAGCAGGCTCAAGCCAGTAATTGAAAGTATCGTATCCGCCTGATGAAACATCAATCGCGTCTATGCCCTTTTCCTCAAGCAGTTTTGCCATTTTAATCCCTTCGAACAAAGTATATCCCAAATCGTCTCTGCCTGTTTTTTCATACATTTCATCAACGGTCAGTCGGACTGCGATCGGAAAATCGGAACCGCAGCTTTCACGAACAGAGTCGATTATTTCAAAAAGGAATCTCATTCTATTTTCAAGGCTGCCGCCGTACCTGTCGGTTCTTCTATTTGTGACGGGTGATAAAAACTGCTGAATAAGATAGCCATGGCTTGCATGGATTTCAACACCGTCACAGCCGGCGCTCTTTACTCTTTTTGCCGCACTTGCAAACTGTGATACTATCTTTTTTATTTGCGCAACTGTCAGTTCCCTATTTTCGCTTTCGGCAAATTTGCTTTTCGGAGACCTGCTCGGAGCAACTGTTTTGAAGAGCAAATCTCTTTCCGCAAGCTTTTTTCCGAAGGGAACAATACTTTTATATAGCAGTCGGCTATATAAGTTTTTGGGCATAATTTTGTCACAAAAAACAGATACAGGCACGGTATTGATCATCAGACTGACATTTTGTCTGCCGGGATGATGAAGCTGAACGAACACCTTTGCTCCGTATTTATGTATTCTTTCGGCAAGTCGCGATATTGATTCAACATTTCTGTCTTTTGACGCGGCGAGCTGACCAAATGATGAAGCGCCTGTTAAATCGTTAATGCGTGTGATTTCAGTTATTATAAGACCTGCTCCGCCCTTTGCTCTTGCCTCATAATAATTTATCATTTTATCTGTCGCATTTCCGTTAAACTGTCCGAAACCCATCAGCATAGGAGACATAACGACACGATTTTTAATTTCAACATTTCCTATTTTCATAGGACTGAAAAGCGTTTTATATTTCATAATCAACACCTGCCATAAAAAATTATAACATTACTGAAAAGTATTATCAACAATAAAGATTCTAAATAAATGTTTGGATAAGCTAGGGAGAATAAAGAAGTCTCGATATGTTCGCCGCTTAATCGAGCGAAACCGAACAGTTGAATTCATCTGTTCGGTTTCTTATCTCATACTATATTTATTTCCTCTGCTCCGACATTTGAGCGTAAACCACAAAAAAACCGCCTCTCAAGCGAAGCGGTTTGTTATCAATTTTCAATTTATTTTGAACGCTTTTCAGCCTTTGCCTTGTCTTTAGCCTGCTTTTCCGCAACCTTTCTCTTGGCTTCGGCAATAATCGCTTTTTGTTCTTCTTCACGAGCCTTTTCCGCCTCTTCACGAACCTTGGCCTTTCTTATTTCATCTTCGCGAGCCTTTGCCTCCTTAGCATCTGCTTTAGCCTTTCTTGCGGCTTCAAGCTCTTCATCGCTCTTTGCAGGAGCAACCGCGACGGCAATGTTTATACCCATTGCGGCAAGCAGAAGAACGATTGCAACAATGTAACCCCATGCAAATCCTCCAGATGAATTGAGCGCAGTAAATTCACCGATAGAAAACGCCGAAAAATCAGCGCCGCGTGAAGCCGCCAACGAGAAGAAAACAACAGCCGTTATCGAGCAGACAATCGAGATAATGTCAAATGTAACGGTAGATTTGGTTTTCGGCTTGGCACACTTTATGATATTCATAAAAAACGCAACAACAATAAACACAGCCGACAGTAAGAAAAACAGAGTACCGATAAGCAAAAAAGTAACAGGACCGCTGTAGCCTTCAAAGCCCATATTTTCAATTAAAAGTGAAGCGTTATTGAAAAACTGAAGCAGAATATCAATAACCGATTTTCCGCCTGTAAAGGAAAGAAATGTTAAATCAAAACTGTCACCGTCGCTCTTTATTGAAGCCCACGGCAGTATAAAACCGACAGCAGGAAGAAAAGTCAAAACAAGTCTTGCGATGCGGAGCTTTGTACCGAAAAGAGAATACGACATTCTGTTAATTGTTTTATAGAACTTTCCGAAAGCTCTCTCCGCATTAATATTGTCCTCTTCAAGTCTTGCTACCCAATTGAAATTGGGTATCGAAACTCCGCAGCTGCTGCATTCAGCTTTTATATTCCAAAACGGTATTTTTTTACCGCAATTCGGGCAACTTGCCATCGGTTACACCTCAACAAATAAATTTTATCTTAATCATTTTATAATGTTTGAGTGAAAAAGTCAATAAAAATCAGTGATTTATAGATATTTTGAAAAATTTGTCTTTATTTACTGATTTTTGTTTTATTCACATAATCTGTTGTATCCTTGGCGATAACGCTTGAAAGAGCAATGAGCGATATAAGATTTGGGATTGCCATAAGCCCGTTTGCAATATCGCTTAAAGACCATGCCAAATCAAGAGCAACCGTTGAACCAATAAATACAAACACAGCAAAAACAACCTTGTAGATATAGCAATAAACAGGATTTTTAACAAGGTATTCCAGAGCCTTTTCACCCTGATATTCCCAACCGATTATTGTTGAAAAAGCGAACAGAAGTATCCCGATTGTTACAAGCATTCCTCCGAATTTTCCGAAAACCGACTGAAATGCGGCAATCGTTAGCTCTGAGCCAGAAATTAGTTCACCGTTGCCGTCCACAGAACCGAGCACGCCCGATGAAGCAATCGCAAGACCCGTAACCGTGCATACAATGATTGTGTCGATAAACGTACCGCACATATTGATAAAGCCTTGCTTTACGTGATTATCTGTTGATACCGACGAAGCCGTTATCGCAGCAGAGCCGAGACCGGCCTCGTTTGAAAAAACGCCCCTTGAAACGCCATATCTGATGCTGTTCATAACGGAAGCCGTCAGAGTGCCCGCAAGACCTCCGGCTACCGCTTTGCCTCCGAATGCCATAGACCAAATTGTACCGAGACCGGCAGGTACATTTTTATAGTTGACGCAGACAACGGCAAGTCCGGCCGTTATATATAAGACAGCCATAAAGGGAACAAGGACTGAGGATACCTTTGAAATTGATTCGATTCCACCGAAAATTATTATTGCGGTCAATACAGCAAGGATTATCCCCGTAACGTAAGCAGGAAGCGAAAAGGTTTTAAGAATTGAAGCAGAAATTGAATTGGCCTGTGAAAGATTGCCGATACCGAATGAAGCAAGAACCGTAAAAAGAGCGAACGCTCCTGAAAGAAAAGCCGCAAGTTTTTTATTTTTAAATGAATTTTTAATAGTATACATCGGACCGCCGACAGGCTCGCCTTTCTCGTTAATAGAGCGGTATTTAATCGCAAGAGCGCACTCGGCATATTTTGTTGAAATACCAAAAGCGGCAGCAATCCACATCCATACAAGAGCGCCCGGGCCGCCTGCCACCATAGCGGTTGCGACACCTACGATATTACCTGTTCCGATCGTACCGGCAAGTGTTGTCATAAGAGCCGAAAACGGAGAAATCTGTCCCTCTTTCGGATTGGTTTTACGCGATTCGGGGCTTACAACGTCTTTTAATGCGGACGGAAGCTTGCGCCAAGGAATAAATCTCAGTCTTATTGTCAGAAAAACACCTGTTCCGACAAGAAGTATAAGCATAACAGGTCCCCAGACAATACTGTCTGTTATTTTAAGAATATTCTGGATACCTTTCATAATTGAGTCAAACTTTTCCAGTTGAATCAACACCAATCATTCATTATTTCAAAAATTTTATTTTTTATAAGTTCTCGGTGCAAACAGAAGAAGAATCGGGAACAGTTCAAGCCTGCCCGCAAGCATATCAAAGCAGAAAACAAGCTTTGAAAAAAGTGAGAACGACGCATAATTTCCGGTTGGACCGACAACCTCAAGACCGGGTCCGACATTATTAAGACAAGTTATAACGGATGTAACGGTCGTTGTAAAATCAAAACCGTTAAGCGAAATCAAAACCGTTGAAACCGCAAGAATTGTCAGATATATAACAAGATATGAGTTTACACCTTCAATAATTCTTTTTTCAACAACATTTCCGTTCATTCTGATTTTTGTAACGGCATGGGGCTTTAGGATTCTTTTTATATCGGCACGTATCTGTTTAACATAAAGTATAATTCGCGTAACTTTCATACCTCCGCCTGTTGAACCTGCGCAGCCGCCTACAAACATAAGCGCAACAAGAATGATTTTACTGAAAGTATTCCACTTATTGAAATCAACGGTTGAAAACCCTGTTGTACTCATAATTGCGTTTACGTTAAAAAATGCGTTACGAAGAGCGGTTAAAACACTGTCGTACTGTCTGAAAATATTAAGCGTAATAAGAATAACGGCCGTTACATTTACTCCGATGTAAGTCCAGAACTCTTCGTCCTTGAATGCAAGAGAAAATTTTTTTATGAGAATGTAGAAATACAGGTTAAAATTAACGCCGAACAGGAACATAAAAACAATGATTATCCATTCAACAGCCGCACTGTTATATCCGGCTATGGAATCATTCAAAACAGAAAATCCGCCCGTGCCGGCAGTTGAAAATGCAGTAGTTACCGCGTCGAAAAATCTCATTTTTGTAAACACCGAAAGGACGATAATTTCAAGTGTTGTTATAGCACAATAAATTATGTAGAGTATTCTTGCGCTGTTCTGTATTTTTGAAACAACCTTTCCTGCTTTGGGACCGGGAACTTCCGCTTTCATAATGAACATGGAATGACTTTCGCTTTTCGGAATAACGGCTATCATAAATGAAAGTATGCCCATACCGCCTATCCAATGCGTAAATGAGCGCCAAAACAGAATTGATTTCGGCAATGACTCAATTTCTGTCAAAATGGTTGCGCCTGTAGTCGAAAAACCGGAGCAGGTTTCAAAAAAAGCATTGACAAAATTCGGAATTGTTTCGGACAGCAGAAACGGAACTGCGCCGAATACCGACATAATTATCCAAGAAATACCGCATATTACAAGCCCTTCTTTAGTATAGATAGAAAGACGTTTCGGCTTTTTGATAATTAGAACAAATCCCAAAATCAGCAGAAGAACGGCCGGGATAAGAAAGGCGGTGGTAAGGCCCTCGCCGTAATATATTGATACAAATATCGGAAGAAACATCAAAGCGCCGATAATCAGTAATATTTTTCCGAATACATACGAAATTGCTCTGTAGTTCATAACACACCTTATTTAACAGTCTAATCAAAAATATCGTTTACCTTCTCAATTTTTCTCTGCTTGGAAACAATAACTATTCTGTCCCCCGCTTCAATAACATCGTTTCCCTTTGGGAAAAGAAGCTTTCCTTTTCTGCCGATGGAGGCAATAAGAAGATTCTTTTTGAAAGAAATATCATTGAGCGGAATTCCGAGATTTTTAGTTTTATCATCAACAACAAATTCAACAGCCTCAACCTTGCCGCCGACAAGCTTGTAAAGCGTTTTCATCTCGCCGGAGGAAACGTGCTTTTTGGCACGTATGTAATGTGTTATGCTGTCCGTTGCAATGTCGGTTACATTTATTACGCTGTCTGATGAGATTTTGTCGAGAAGAATAGACAGATTGGGATTATTGATTTTTGTAATGTTTTTCGGAACGCTGCAGCTTTCGGCAAATGCTGTAACCATAATGTTGAGTTCATCGTAATTTGTAAGAGTAATAACGGCGTCCATCTGCTCTATTCCCTCTTCGCGGAGAAAATCGTATTCATTCGCGTCACCGCAGATTACCGTGGTATTGCTAAGAAGCTCGGAAAGCTCCTCGCAGTGCTGCATATTTTTTTCAATAAGAACAATATTTTTTCCGTGGCTTTCAAGCATATTGGCAAGATAAAAGGCAATTCTTGAGCCGCCGATTATCATAATATCCTTAATCGTATCAAACTTTTTATCGGGATTTATTGCTTTGGCAATAGAAGCAAGATTCTTATGACTGCCTGTAATGTATATCTTGTCGCCGGCTTCAACGGTAAAATCTCCGTTTGGAATATAAACTTCATTTCCGCGCGAAACGGCACAGATAAGCATTTTATTTTTGAATTTCGGCGCAATATTCCCTATTTTTGTTCCCGCATACGGACTTGATACGGAAATTTTCACCTCAGCAATGTCAACAAGTCCGTCTGCAAATGAATCCACGTTCATTGCGCTTGGAAATTGTATGATCCTGCTGATTTCGAGAGCAGCAAAGAAATCTGGATTAATCATCATCGAAATACCGAGTTCGCTCCGCATAAAATTAATCTGCTTGATATATTCGGGATTGCGAACCCTTGCCACAGTGTGTCTTGCACCGAGTTTTCTTGCAATAATGCAGGAAAGTATGTTGTTTTCATCGGAAGATGTTGTTGCGATAACAACATCTGCTTTTTTTACACCTGCGTCTTCAATATCGTGCTTTATTGTTGCTCTGCCGACTACTCCCTGAACATCGAGCTTTTCAACAATTTCATTAACGATATTTTCATTATGATCGATAACGGTTATATCGTGATTTTCTTCGGACAAACCCTTTGCAAGGCTTATACCGAGTTTTCCGCATCCGATAATTATAATGTTCAAAGCCTAAATCCTCCTATTTATCCAAGAGTCGATTTACAAGCAGATTCAAGTCCGCTGAACTGACTATAATACAGTTTATTATAAAATCCTTTTTTGTCAAGTAATTCTTTATGATTTCCGGCTTCAACAACAGTTCCGTTGTTCATAACAAGGATTAAATCGGCATTTTTTATTGTTGAGAGCCTGTGGGCAACAATAAATGTCGTTTTACCTTTCATAAGCGTGCGAAAAGCTTTTTGAATTTTAATTTCCGTTCTGGTGTCAATACTTGAGGTCGCCTCATCGAGAATTAGCATTGGCGGATTAACAAGCATTAGTCTTGTTATGCACAAAAGCTGTTTTTGACCCTGTGAGAGATTTCCTCCGTCAGAGCCGATAAACGTATTATAACCATCGGGAAGTCTTTTTATAAAAGAATGAGCATGAGCCTTTTCGGCAGCCTCCTGTGCTTCTTCAAGAGTTGCGTCGGGTTTGCCCATACAAATATTTTCAAGTACAGTTCCGCTTTTGAGCCATGTGTCCTGCAAAACCATACCGAAGCTGTTTCGAAGCGATTTTACATGGATGTCCCTGTAATCAATTCCGTCTGCAAGGATTCTGCCTTTGTCAACGTCGTAAAATTTCATCAGAAGATTAATGAGAGTCGTTTTACCGCAGCCGGTCGGTCCAACGATTGCAACGCACATTCCCGATTTGATTTTCAGCGAAAGATCGGTAATCAGTTCTTTTTCCTTAGTATAGCTGAAAGAGATGTTATCAAGTTTAAAATCGCCTTTTGCATTCTCAAGACTGATTTTTTTATCGGTAACCGGTTCAATTTCCTTTTCCTCTATCAACTCTATGATTCTTCCGGCGCAGGCAACAGCGTTCTGCAGTTCAGTAATTACGCCGCTGATTTCATTAAAAGGCTTTGTATATTGATTAGCGTATGCAAGAAAAGAAGCAAGTATTCCGACAGTAATTCCGCCCCGCCCGGATACGGCAAGCAACGCACCGAACAAAGCAACTGCAGCGTAAACTATACTGTTTACGAAGCGCGTTGCCGGGTTTGTTATGGAAGAATAAAACGTTGCCCTTAAAGAATATCTGCTCAGGCGTTCGTTTATTTCCTCAAATCTTTCTGCGTTCTGCTTCTTATGGCCATAAGCTTCAATCACTTTCTGATTGGTTATCATTTCATCAACGAAAGCCGTCTGTTCCCCTCTCGTTTCACTCTGAAGGCGGAACATTGCGTAAGTTTTCTTTGCAATGAATCTCGCAATAAAAAATGAAAGCGGAGTGAGAACAACGACAACAATTGCAATCCAAAAATTAATTGAAAGCATAAAGCCGAGTGTTACAATGATTGTCACAACTCCGGAAAACAGCTGTGAAAATCCCATAAGCAGACCGTCAGCAAACTGATCCGCATCGGAAATAACTCTGCTTACAACGTCACCATGCTGCTGTGCGTCAAGATAGCTGAACGGCAGTACACTAATCTTGGCAAACGCCCTGTTCCTTATGTCACGGACAACATTGAATGTGATTCTGTTATTCATAACATTCATCAGCCACTGCAAAAGCGCGGTAACGATTACGATTACAATTATTTTAATCAAGATTTGAGAAACCGTATGAAAATCAACATCATTTACACCGACAAGGCAGTCTATCGCTCTGCCGACAAGAATCGGAACATACAGTGTAAGCACCACTGAAACTGCCGCTACTATGATAGAAACGAAGAGAAGATAATTATATCTGCCGATATAAGAAGTAACTTTTTTAAGAATATCCTTATTCTTCACCCTTATCCTCCTCTCCAAACTGCGATTCATAGATTTCCCTGTAAACAGTACAGGACTTCAGAAGCTCGCTGTGCGTACCTATTCCGACAGCTCTGCCGTCATCGAGAGTAATGATTTTATCGGCAGCCATCACAGAGGAGGCACGCTGACTGACAATAAAAACGGTAGGATTGTATTCAAGTGACAGAATCTCCTTCCTCATTGCCGCTTCAGTGGCAAAATCAAGAGCAGATGAGCTGTCGTCAAGAATGAGGATTTCAGGTTTCCTGACAAGCGCTCTCGCAACGGAAAGACGCTGCTTCTGACCGCCGGAAAGATTGGAGCCGTTCTGCTCAATTTCCGCATCAAGTCCGCCCTTTTCCATTACTGAATCAAGAATCTGAGCCTGTGAAAGGGCGTCAAGCATTTCATCATCGGTAGCTGTTTCACAACCCCACTTCAGGTTATCCCTCACAGTACCTTTAAACAACGCGGCTTTTTGAAGCACAAATCCAATTTTGCTTCTCAGCTTTTCATCGTCATAAGCATTAACATTTACACCGTTTACAAGCACTTTTCCGCCGGTTGCATCGTAGAAATGAGGAATGAGTGAAACAAGGCTGCTTTTACCGCTGCCGGTCCCTCCGATTACACCGATAACGCTTCCCTTCTGCGCACTGAAAGTGATTTCCTCAAGCGAATCGTTTGCCGCGTCTCTGTATCTGAGTGATACGTCTATAAAATCAACTGCGTTATCGGACAATACGGAATTATCGGAGGTGTATTCAAGAGAATTTTTAAGTTCAAGAACACTTTCAATTCTTGTTGCGCACGCAAGCGCTTTTGTGACCGTAATAACAAGATTCGCCAGCTTTATAAGTTCAATAAGGATCTGGCTCATATAATTATAAAGCGCAACAACATCGCCCTGTGATAACATTCCCGAATGAACACGAATCGCTCCGATATGAACAAGAAGGATTATTGCAAAATTAACCGTAACGTATGTCAGCGGGTTCATTAAAGCCGAAATTCTGCCGACTGCCTTTTGTAAAACGGAAAGAATCCTGTTTTTTTCCTCAAAATCTTCCCTTTCATTTTCCTCCTGCGTAAATGCACGTATGACTCTTGCGCCGCTCAGGTTTTCACGCGTTTTCAGCGTGATTGTGTCAAGATTATACTGAACCTGCCTATATTTTGGAATTGTGTACGCGGTAATGCCGCAGACGATCAGGGACAGAAGCGGTACGGCGGCGGCAAATACCAAAGCGCTTTTTACGTCTACTGTAAAAGCCATAATGACCGAACCGAAAACTATAAAGGGACTGCGCAGAAACAGCCTTAATACAAGATTTACTCCGTTTTGCACCTGATTTGCATCGGTAGTTATCCTTGTAATAAGGCTTGATGTTCCTATTTTATCAAGTTCCGTAAATGAAAGCGACTGGATTTTATGAAAAAGAGCACTCCGCAGTTCCCTGCCAAAGCCCGTTGCCGCCTTAGCGGCAAAATACTGAGCCGTTATGGAGGCGGTCATACCGACAACTGCAAGCAGAACGAGGAGACCGCATCGAAGCAAAATAAAAGTTTTGTTTCCGGTGAGAATTCCGTCATCTATAACAGAGGCAACAACAAGAGGTACGATTAACTCAAAAATCGCCTCAAGCATTTTAAAGAGAGGAGCTAAAAAGGACTCTTTTTTATAATTTTTCAGAAAAACAAGAAGTTTTTTCATGATACACCAGAATTTGTTATTTAATACTGTTGATTATAATACTGAATTCGCGAAAATACAATACTCTACAAATTAAATTTAATTATTCTCAAAGAAATTATTCATTTTTGTTGAAATAAAAATGATTGTGATATATAATAACAAAACGATATTAAAACACACCTGAGAGAGGTAATGATTATGCAGAAAAAACCAGTCACAGCTATAATTGTCGGCGCAGGTCACAGAGCGTTTGTTTACAGTGAGCTTGCTAAAACAAATCCCGAGCTTCTGCAGATTGTTGGAGTTGCCGATCCCAACCCCGTCAGAAGAAAGAAAGCAATGGAATATTTCGGTTTCGGTGAGGATATGTGCTTTGAATCTGCCGAAGAACTTGCAAAGAAAGGAAAACTTGCGGACGCCGTTATCAACGGAACTATGGACGAACAGCATATAGATACTGCCGTTCCGCTCCTTGACGCAGGATATGATATGCTTCTTGAAAAGCCGTTCGCAGTAAACGAGGAGGAAATGCGTAGACTTGTTGCGTGCGCAAGAAAAAACAACAGCAAGGTTATGATTTGCCACGTTCTTCGTTACACGCCTTTCTATTATTCCATAAAAGAAAGAATTGCCAAAGGCGAAATCGGAGATATCATTAATATCCAGACAACCGAACACGTCAGCTATCATCATCTTTCTACATCTTATATCAGAGGGAAATGGGCCAATTCCGATAAATGCCACACCACTATGCTCCTCGCCAAATGTTGCCACGATATTGATCTAATGATGTGGTTTATGAGTGAAACGAAACCGGTTCAGATTTCTTCATTCGGAAGTAAATATCAGTTTAAACCCGAAAACGCTCCCGAAGGCTCAGGAACAGTTTGTATGAAAGACTGCCCGTATGTCGACACCTGTAATTTTTCCACAAAAAGATTATACATAGATCACCCCGACAGATGGTCGTTTTATGTTTGGGACGCTCTTGAGCATATTGATAATCCCACTATTGAAGACAAAATCAATCTTATGAAAAGTGATAACCCCTATGCACGCTGCATTTACAAGTGTGACAATAATATTGTTGATCACCAGAGCGTTCTTGTCAATTTTGCATCAGGCGCAACGGGTACGCATAATATGGTAGGCGGTTCAGCCGAACCGAGAAGGAACATACATATTATCGGTACTAAGGGAGAAATATTCGGTAATTTTGAAGAGTCAAAATTCACAGTGCTGAAAATCAATCCCTCTCCTAACGCCCACAACGGTGAATGTGATGTTGAAGAGGTTGATCTTAAAGTATCGGGAGATATGGTCGGTGCTTACGGCGGCCACGGCGGCGGCGATGAAAGACTTGCAGAAGATTTTGTTTCGTTCATCAGAGGCGATCAGCCCAGTCTTGCCTGCACTTCTGTATTTGATTCCGTTGCCGGTCATCTCTGCGTATATCTTGCCGATAAATCAAGGGAAAACGGCGGTATTCCGATAGATGTTGTTATTTGATTTCAGGCTAATACGTTTTTACACCACTCAAATATTGAAGGCATTATAAATGTTTTAACGGTGCGGTTCAAAAAAACCGCACCGTTTTTATAATGAAAAAACAGAATTTACCTTATCTTAGATTTTTATACCGGAATTCTGATAATTTCCGCAATCCTTTTTAACTATTTAATCACAATTTGTCCTGATAACGCTCTGCCGTAATTATACCGTCTGAAACATTCAGGCGGCATATACGCGCTGTTCTTTTATCTTTGCTCTTTCTTTTATCATCCAGATCTCTCGCATGATAAACAGCATAGTATTCGCCCTTGTATTTAATCAGACTATGGTGGCCTGTTCCCTCTTCCCAATCATTTTTTGAAAAAACAGGAAAATAGGTTTTGTCATTCGGATATTTTTCAAAATTGATTTTTGTTAAATCTGTTTCGTCGGTTTTAGCGCGCGAATAGCCGATATAATACGTGGGCTTTTCATAGCAGTTTCCGCTATACATAACATACTGCCAGTCCCCTTCTTTAAAATAGAAAGCGCCTTCTATTGTGTGCCAATTCTGACCTTCTTTATACCTGTTGAACATATAAATATCTTCATCAAGTGACGGAACAACCACCTTGTGAGGCTTACCCGCAACGGTAAATGGATCAAGCAGTCTGTCAACAGCGATATAAGTTCCAATTCTCTCTCCCTGAAAGGAATTCGTTGAATAAAAAATAAACAGTCCGCTCTCATTTTTAACAACGTGCGAGTCTATGGAAAAAGGAGAAAGCAGCTGTCTTTCTTCTTTGAAAGGTCCAAGCGGAGTATCAGCTGATGAAACAAACATTGTCTGCCTGTGTCCTCCCTCGTCAGGAGTATCTCCGAAGTATTCAAAAGAGCAGTACATATAAAACTTTGAATTCATTTCAATAACGCTGGGCGCCCAAAAATGTTTGTGCCCTTTTTTGCTGAAAACAATTCCGTAGTATTTCCAATTTGCCGTCAGTTCATCAGAATAATAGGCGTGAATTCCCCTTTCTCCGGTGGTATAAATATAAAATTTTCCACCCGATTCAAAAATATAAGGATCACCCTGACCGATATTTTTATTAACATTAGCAAGCAGTTTCATATTATCTCCATATTGTTTCCAAAAGAATTTTTATTCCGAGTATAATTAAAACAATTCCACCGGCAATTTCCGCTTTTTTTTCATACCTTGCACCGAAAGCGCCACCGATTTTAACACCAACGCAGGAAATAGTAAATGTAACCAAACCGATAATTATAACTGCAACGGCAAGATTAACAAGCGGCGACGCGTTCGAAAGAATCGAAACAGGAACACAAGCAAAAGTTACCCCAACTGCAAGCGCGTCTATGCTTGTCGCTGTTGCAAGAAGAAACATCGTTTTCACATCAAGGCTGTCGTCAAGCTGCTCATCCTTTTTTGATAGCGCTTCTCTAATCATATTGCCTCCGATAATGCACAGAAGAAGGAAAGCAATCCACGGCGTATACTTTGTTACGTAAGAAGCAAAACTCGCCCCCAAAAAATATCCGACAGTCGGCATAAGCGACTGAAAGGCTCCGAACCAAATACCGCATATAACCGCGCGCTTAAATGTGAAATTCTGCATAGCAAGCCCCTTACAAACGGAAACGGCAAACGCATCCATTGCAAGACCGACTGATAGCAGCAACAATTCAGCTATTCCCATATTGACCTCTTTTATCTATGTGTTGCAAGTGAAATATTACCAATTTGAATTAAGCTTGTCAATAGATATATTTTAATAAAGTAAAATTCTGAAAGTAAAAAAGAATATTTTACCTGTTTTATCCGCAAAATAAAAGCGGAGGTGAAAACTATGACAACAAAGGAACTTTTATATGTGGACGACGCACTCGGACACGAGCAATACTTCCAGACGAAGTATAACGAAACATTAAATCAGATTCAGGACAGTGAACTGAAATCAACAGTTCAACAAATTGCGCAGAAGCATCAGCAGCTTTTTCAGAGCTTTTATACTCTGCTTGG
>CANPXD010000015.1 GCA_947585615.1 uncultured Clostridia bacterium | reverse complement strand
TTATCAACGCGCTAAAAAAGTTTTTTTCAATGACAATCGTCAGAATAGTGATTTTTGCGCTGATACTTTTCGCAATCGTTTATTTTGTGCTTGTTTATAACAGCGTAAAAAAAGGCAATGAAAAGAAAAAAAGACGTGATGACGCCTATCGGGACAACAGCGGTGCAGACGATGAAATACCGCCGCGGGAATAAATAATGTAAAATACACGGTTTTTGCCGTTGATACGGAGGATTTATGAAAATAACTTTTATTGCGGATACGCATCATTATTCAAAAACGCTCGGTACAAGCGGAAAGGCATATAAGCTTCGCTCTGAATCCGATCAGAAATGTCTCGGAGAAACAGACGAAATTATTGACAGTGCCTTTGAGCAGATTGCAAAAAGCGACACCGATGCAGTGTTTATTCTCGGCGACGTTTCAAACGACGGCGAAATGGTATCTCATATTGAGTTTCGAGAAAAACTTTATAAGCTGAAAGAAAGCAAGCCTGTTTACATCATTACTGCCACCCATGATTGGTGCTGCGACGAAAATCCGAGACGTTTCAGCGGAGATACCGTTTCAAATGATGTTGAGGTTATTTCAAGCAGCGATCTGCCTGATTTTTACAGGGATTTCGGGCCTGCGCAGGCAATAGACAGTTTTATTACAAAAATAGGTACTATCTGTTACACGATACAACTCGGAGAAAGAGTCCGCGTACTCTGCCTTAACGATGATAAAAATGAAAAGAATCACGCAGGCTTTACGGAGGACTGCTGGCAGTGGATTGAAAAACAGATGGAAAACGCTCAAAAGGACGGCTGCCTTATGATAGGAATTGAGCATCATTTGCTTGTTCCCCATATATCTCCTCTTTTCAGCGCGAAAACCTGCGTTGCGGACAGAGAATATGTTGCCTCACGCTTTGCGGACGCAGGACTGAAGTATATGTTTGTAGGTCACAGCCATCTTCAGGCTACAGACAGCTTTACAAGTGAAAAGGGAAATACAATTACCGAAGTGAACGTTGGCTCCCTTTGCGGTTATCCTGCTCCGATTGTGAATGTTAAGGTCAATGACGATGATACGCTTACATATGATGTTGACCATCTTAAAACATTATTTCTTGACGGAAAAGAAACGGATGCTCTTGAATTTCTTGCCGAACATTCAACTGCCATAGTGAATAAATTGCTCGCCTGCAGGACGAGAGAAGATTTTGAGGACAGACTTTCCGCATTCAATCTTGACGGCAAAAAGCTCGGCGCGCTCTGGATTATTGCAAAGCCTATCCTCTACAAGCTTGATACGATGCTGGCATACGATGTTTACAGAATTCTGAAATTGTTGGGGCTTGCAAAGGATGTTTCAAAGGAAGAAGCGCAGCAGTTCAGATACAAGCCGCTTAGGGAATTTATAAACGAGGTGTTTTTATCTATATTTGACGGCGCAATGATACCGCACGAGAGGGACAGCGCGTATTATAAGCTTGTTATGGCAGCGTTCCGCGCACCATCAAAAATCCTTAAAAACAACAATGATATGAAAATGCTTGCCGAAGCCGCAGACTATGTTATGACGGGCGGCGAAATAAACAATCAGCACGCAACAATTTAATAATTTTTTAAAAATTAGATTTTATCAGCGCACGGTCGTTTCATTTTTGACTGTGCGCTTTTTTTTTTCAAAAAAATTATTCAATTCCTTTTTCACAGTTGTAATAAAGCAATCTTTTTTCACTAATAATAGATATGTAGAAAGAAAAAATAAACCCAAAAAATCAAACTTTTGTACGAAAAAACAGTTGTAATTCTTTTGTAATCTTTGTAAATAAAGGAGAATAAAAAATTTTTTAAAAAATTTTTATTCCGCTATTTAGTTTGTATATTGATACAAATGTCATATATATTGTTGTTTTTCGACAAATTTAAAGGTTACAAAAGAGTTTCGAAATATTAAAAGGACTTTATTTTTATAAAGTACTTTGTTATAATACCAAATAAATAACAGTGTATTGCGTATTTATTTGATTTTTACTTATTTTTAAATATTCAGTTAAGAGGTAAACGATTTGGAAAACTTTATTATTAAAGGCGGAAGAGAGCTGTTCGGAGAGGTATCTGTCAGCGGTGCGAAAAATGCCGCTGTTGCCATTATTCCTGCAGCAGTTCTTGCAAACGATATTGTAAGAATAGAAAATATACCGAAAATTTCCGATGTTTCACTGATTATCAAAATACTCGACTGTATGGGCGCCGTAATTAAAATGGTAAACGCCGATACTATTGAAATTGATTCAAGAAATCTCAGAAATATAAGTGTTCCCTATGAGCTTACGTCGCATTTCAGGGCAAGCTATTATCTTATCGGCGCTTTGCTCGGAAGATTCAAAAGCTGCGAAGTTGCAATGCCGGGCGGCTGTTATTTTGGTGTCCGCCCCATAGACCAGCATATCAAGGGATTTGAAATGCTCGGAGCGGATGTTAATGTTGTAAACGGTATGGTCTGCGCTAAGGCGGAAAAACTTGTGGGCACTTCTATATATATGGATGTTGTTTCCGTCGGTGCTACGATAAACGTTATGTTGGCGGCTGTTCTCGCAAGAGGACTCACTGTTATAGAAAACGCGGCAAAAGAGCCGCATATTGTTGACGTTGCAAATTTCCTGAACTCTATGGGTGCGGATGTTAGAGGCGCGGGAACGGATGTTATCAAAATCCGTGGGGTAGAAAAGCTGCACGGCTGCACATACTCTATTATTCCGGATCAGATTGAAGCCGGAACATATATGGTTGCGGCGGCTGCCTGCGGCGGAGACGTCCTCGTTAAAAACGTTATTCCGAAACACCTTGAATCAATCAGCGCCAAACTGATTGAAGCAGGAGCGGAAATTATTGAGTACGACGACGCTGTTCGTGTCACACGATTCAAGGAACTGAATAAATGCAACGTTAAAACAATGCCGCATCCCGGCTTTCCCACCGATATGCAGCCTCAGATGGCGGTTCTGCTGTCTGTTGCAAAGGGAACGTCTATTCTTTCAGAATCTGTCTGGGACAATAGATTTCAGTATGTGGGTCAGCTTACGAGAATGGGAGCGGATATACAGGTGGACGGAAAGCTCGCCGTTATCGCAGGTGTTGATGAACTGACAGGCGTTAAGGTTAAGGCAACAGATTTGCGCGCAGGAGCGGCTATGATCATTGCAGGCTTGATTGCGCGTGGCGAAACGGTTATTGAGGATATTCAATATATCGACCGGGGCTATGAGGACGTGGTGCAAAAGTTTGAAGCTCTTGGAGCCGACATTAAACGAATTGAAATTGCAGAGACTGAAGAAGCTGTGAATGCGGGATAAATAAAGCAAATCAAAGGGTGACGCTGTCACCCTTGTTTTTTAGGGGAACTTATAAAAAGGGGAAATTATATGTCAAAGGTGTGCCAGCTTTTTTCGGGAAGCAGCGGAAATTCAATATACATAGGAAACAACAACGGCGGTATACTTGTTGATATAGGCGTTTCGGCAAAAAAGTGCGAATATGCGCTGAACAGGATTGGCGTTTCTCCCGAAAGGGTAAAGGCGGTTTTTGTTACACACGAGCATTACGACCATGTCGCAGGCGTGCGTGTATTTGCCGCTAGGTATAAGATACCCGTTTTTGCGGTTCCCGCTGTTTTGGAGGAAATGCGTTTTACGGGAATTGCCAATAATACCGTTAAATCATATGAGATTAATAAAATACTTGATTTTGAGGGTATTATTGCCGAAACATTTGAAAACTCACATGATTCCGCAGATTGCGTGGGGTATAAATTCACTATGCCGGACGGACGTAAAATAGCGGTTTGCACCGATACAGGCTACATAACCGATGATGCAAAAATCACCCTTGCCGGAACGGATTTGATTTTTCTTGAATCAAATCACGAAATTTCAATGCTGGAAAACGGACCGTATCCGTATCATCTCAAAAAGAGAATATTGTCCACGAAAGGACATCTTTCAAATTTTGCTGCAGGAGAGTTTGCAAAGGAACTTTTGCAGGGAGGAACTACACGTTTCGTACTTTCTCACCTGAGCAGGGAAAACAACGTGCCTGAAATTGCAAGGCAGACTGCGGTAAATGCACTTAGTGAGATAGGAGCAAAGGAAAACAGTGATTATCGTCTGTACGTTTCAAAACCGGAAAACGACGGAGGACTTATTGTATTATGATAAATGTTACCGTAATCTGTGTAGGAAAGCTCAAAGAGGCATATCTCCGCGACGGTTGCGCGGAATATTTAAAGCGTATATCGGCTTTTTCAAAAATAAAAGTTATAGAAATTGCCGAGGAACGTATAAAGGAAAATCCGTCCGATGCTCAAATTAAAAATGTTCTGCTGAGGGAGGGCAGACGTATAATTGATGCAATACCCAATGGGAGCTGTGTGATCCCGCTCTGTATAGAGGGAAAAGAACTTTCCTCTGTGGAAATTTCAGCCGAACTTGAAAAAATTAGTATAAATTATTCCTCCGTCGTGTTCGTTGTCGGCGGCTCTTTCGGTTTGTCTGACGAGGTAAAGGCTCTCGGCAGAATAAAGCTTTCGTTCGGAAAAATAACGATGCCGCACCAGCTTGCAAGAATGGTGCTTTTAGAACAGATTTACCGCGCTTTTTCAATATCCAACAACTCTAAATATCATAAGTGACGTATTGACATATATTTTTTGCTGTGATAGTATTATAAAAAAACAAAAGGAATTTACGACTATGATTAAAGCAAACGCATTTCTGAATGATTACGATTATCCCATGTTTTACGCATGGGCTTATTCGGCGTTCATTCATTTGCGTGATTTGAAATCATAAAGCGATTTTATGAATTATGCCTCTGATGAACGCAAGGTTTGTCAGAGGCGTTTTTTTATTTCAAAAGCGGAGGGGATATTATGAAAATCAAATTGAAAAAAATGAAAAAGATTGAATTGCTTAGTGCTTGGAAAATGCAGAAAAAAGGCTTTGAGCAGACCCTTGAAACCTACAATGATTATGATATAAGTCCTGCAACGGAAAAATTAACACGATTTTTCGTACATTTTTATTCACCGATGATTGACGGCTGGTGGGTGCTTGCAGACGGAAAAAGAATAGGTGCGCTCGAGATAGCGCGCCACCAAAATTTTTCCCGTATTACAAGATTCTATATTCTTCAGAATTTCAGAAATAAAGGAATCGGTCAGCAGGTGCTCAGACTTTCCGAGGCTTTGTATCCTAACGTAAAAGAATGGCGCCTTGATACGATTTTTGAAGAAAAAAACAATGTTCATCTGTATGAAAAACTCGGATATACAGAGTACGGCTGCAGAAAAAGCATTAATGAAAAAATGACAATTATCTATTCAGAAAGGAAATAGAACAATGAAAAGAATAAATGAGATAGAAATTCTTAATGATTATTATAACAGGCACAACGAGGAAGGCAGACTTCGGCCGAGGGCAAACTCTGTTGAATTTCTCACCACGATGAAATATATAAAAAAGTATCTTCAAAAGGGTATGAAGGTACTTGAAATCGGAGCAGGAACGGGTCGATATTCAATAGCTCTTGCAGATGAGGGTTACAGAGTTGACGCAGTTGAACTTATTGAACACAACATTGATGTATTTAAAGCCAAAATAAAGCCGGAGCATCAAATAACCGTAAGGCAGGGTGACGCCTGCAATCTCAGTTTTATAGAGGACGGCAAATACGATATAACGCTTTTGCTCGGCCCTATGTATCACCTGTTTAAGGAAAACGACAGAATCAAGGCTCTTTCAGAGGCGATAAGAGTAACAAAAACGGGCGGAGTGATATTTTGCGCCTATCTGGAAACGAACACAAATATTTATCAGAAGTTTAAAGACGGAACATTTGAAGATATAGTGAAAAAAGGATTGATAGACGATGATTTCAACGCGCTGCCTGTTCCTGAGGGCCTGTTTATGCCGTGCCGCAGGGAGGATATAGACAAATTACTTAATGGGTTCGCCGTTACAAGACTCCACTATGTAGGCACGGATATGCTTCACCGATATATGATGGACGCCATAAACGCTATGGACGATGAAACGTTTGAAAAATATATGGCGTTTCATTATAAAATCTGTGAAAGGGCAGACTGTACGGGTCTTTCAAACCACATTCTAGATGTGCTGAGAAAAGAATAGTATTTTAAAAAGCGCGCCTTTTTCAGACTTGATAACTAAATCCGAAAAAGGAGCGCTTTGCTTAATTTTATACCTGATATTAAACAAAATTTACGTTGTTATCTTTTATCCACCAATATATCTGAACGATATAAGCAAGCACCTGCGGACCGCGCATTAGCTGACCGTACCACGGCGCGTCAAGAGCATCGGGGTTTTCCATAAGCTCCTCAATCTTCTTAACGTTCAGCATTTCAATGAGAGGGGAGGTCTTATCTTTAAGCGCTTCTCTTGTCATTTTGCAAACCTCTTCAAAGTAAACGGGATTATGCGTTTTCGGATACGGACTTTTCTTGCGCCATGTTATTTCATACGGCAGATCGTTTTCAAACGCCTTTCGCAGAACACCCTTTTCCCTGCCTCCGAGCGATTTAATTTCCCAAGGCATATTGTAGGCGTATTCGACGATTCTGTAATCGCAAAACGGCACGCGTACCTCTAACGAGCTTTCCATACTCATAACATCCTTGCGCACGAGGAGCGTCTGCATAAACCAGTCGAGATTCAGACGGAACATTTCACGCATCCGTTTTTCAATTTTTGTATCGCTGTCAAGATAAGAGGTTTTTGCGACGGTTTCAAGATAGCGCGAATGTGCGTATTCCTCTCCGTTCGGCAGAAAACCACCTTTCAGAATGCTGCTGCGCACATCTGTTGAACGACTCCACGGAAAAGTTTCCTCAAAGAGAATATCTTTGTTGTGATACCACGGGTAACCGCCGAAAATCTCATCCGCGCATTCACCCGAAAGCGCAACCGTCTGCTCCTTTTTAACTTCTCTGCAAAACAGCAGCAAGGAGGAATCAACATCTGTAAAGCCGGGCAGATTTCTTGCGTATGTGCTGTCAATGAGTGCGTGAGCGACGTCTTTGTTGTCGAGTACGATGTTGCTGTGACGGCTGCCGATATGCGATGCAATAAGCTCAATAAAATCGCTGTCCTTATTCGGCTGAAAAAGGCTTGATTTAAAGTATTTGTCATTGTCTGTATAATCAACTGAATATGTGTCGAGAACAGAGCCTTTTTCTTTGTAGTATTCACTCGCAACGCTGCTTATGATTGAGGAATCAAGCCCTCCGCTCAGAAAAGTGCATAACGGAACGTCCGAAACAAGCTGACGCTTAATGGCGTCGTTTACCAGAAAATATGTTTTTTGAATCGTATCGGCAACACTGTCGGTGTGTTCATCTGCTCTGAGCTGCCAGTATTCCCTGATTTCGTTTTTTTCTTCACTGTAAATCATATATGCGGCAGGTGGAAGCTCCCTTATATCTTTGAAAACGGCTGTCCCTATCGTTTTTGCGGGACCGAGCATAAAGATTTCGTTCAGACCGTTTTCATCAACGTCAGTGGTGATCTCAGGTATCAGCAACAGACTTTTTATTCGACTGGCAAATGCAAAAACACCGTCATTTTCGGCATAATAAAGAGGTTTGACCCCTATTCTGTCACGACACAGGAACAATTCCTTTTCCTCATCGTCCCAAATTGCATATGCAAAAATCCCGTTGAGTTTTTCACAGGATTTTTCCTTCCATTTGTGATAGGCTTTCAGTATTACCTCCGTATCGCAGTGGGTGCTGAAGGCATATCCGTATGCTTCAAGTTCACGTCGGATCTCATCTGTATTGTAAATTTCGCCGTTGTAAACGATTGTATATTTTCCGAACCTCATTGGCTGAGCGCCGTTTTCGGGATCTATTACGGAAAGGCGGCGGTGGATAAGCGCCGCATAAGGTCTTATAAACTCACCGCTGCCGTCAGGACCTCTCATTTTAAGACTGGCGCTAATTTTTTCTATAAGAGGACGTCTTTCCCTTAAATCTATGTTCTTTGATAACATTCCTGCAATTCCGCACATATAAATCACCTCTGATTATTATATGTGGATATTGATAATTCGCCAACAAAATTCAAAAAAAGTCTTGACTATAAAATGTAATTGTGATATATTATTGTGGCATTGAAAAATGCTGGTGTAGCTCAGTTGGTAGAGCAGCTGATTTGTAATCAGCAGGTCGGGGGTTCGAGTCCGTTCACCAGCTCCAGCCGGTTAATGGCTCTTCACTAAAGGACGAGAAACGCGGTTCCGAATTTCGCGTGCTGTTTACAGCTTGCGGAAATTCGGGAGAACAGTTCGGCGAACTGTTTGATAACAAGTGGAGAGTCCGTTCACCAGCTCCAGTCGGTAAGGGTGTCTCTGATTAGTCGGCATTCTTACGAATAATAGAATAACGGAAGAGTTCCCGAGCGGCCAAAGGGAGCAGACTGTAAATCTGCCGTCAACGACTTCGGTGGTTCGAATCCACCCTCTTCCACCATAAAAGGGTAACAAAAAAGATGCCCTGCGAAAAGCCTTGATTTTTCAAGGCTTTTTTGCTTTTTATTAGGATTTTTTCCAAGATAGTTTTATAAATGCCTAACGGCAAAATCACCATTCTTGCTGGACTTGAACTCTCGCATAATAGAATATCCATAGAATCAGGCAGATAGAAATTGAAAAATCTATCTGCCTTTTTTTCGTATATATACATAGCCAATCGTTGATGAATGTAACTCATTCAAGCGGTTGGCTTTTTTATTTTATATATTTTTTTAAGACTGAAAGGAGATGTAAAATCATGAACAAATTTGAATCAGAAAGAAGATTTGCCGAGCGTATGAAAAGGTGTTATCCGCCGGGCACGAGATTATTGCTTTTAAGTATGGATGATCCTTATGCCCCAATAGAGTGTGGAACGAAAGGCACAGTTGTCCATGTTGATGATGCAGCTCAAATTCATATGAGATGGGATAACGGAAGAACTCTTGCTATTGTTCCCGGTGAGGATTCATTCAGAAAATTAACCGATGAGGAACTTGCGGAAGAACAAAATGAAGATATGGACGAAGGTAACGCTCCCGTCCTCGGAATGTGAGGTGCAAAAGACAAAATATTGGATTGATGCATATGTCCATTCGAGTATTGGATATGTTCTGCGGAATGAGTGCGTTTCGCAGTGCAGCAGAAAAAATAGGCGGCTTTGAGTTTGTGGGATACTGCGATAACGATCCTACAGCCATAGCTGCCTATCGCACTTTATACAACACCGAAGGAGAGATTTATTATGATAACGCAAGAACCGTCAACACAGATGAAATCCCTGATTTCGATCTTCTTGTCGGAGGCTTTCCGTGCGTCGCCTTTTCAGCCGCAGGACGAAGATTGGCGTTCAAGGATGAAAGAGGGACTTTGTTCTTTGAACTTGCCCGAATACTTGAAGCAAAACGTCCTGCATTTTTCGTCTTTGAAAACGTTCCCCCTATCCGAACGATTCAAAAGGGGCAGGTTTTTACGGCCATCCTCAGTGAAATATCTCGATTGGGGTATGTGTGCGAATGGCAGTGTGTTGACGGCACGGCTTACCTTCCCCAAAGCAGAAAGCGGGTGTTCATTGTCGGATATCTTGATTCTCGATGTGCCGGAGAAATATTACCTCTCGAAAGAAAAAGCGGAACGCCTCTTTCCGAACTCACCGACAGAGCTTCACAGGGAAACAGAGTCTATGATGCAAAAGGCGCAGCCATAACACTTACAGCCTCTTGCGGCGGCTTTGGCGGTAAAACCGGAATGTATTTTGTGGATATGAATGAAAATTCAAAAATAACGGATACGGCACGGTGTATTACTGCAAGGCATAATGCGGGTTTGAGCAATCGTAAAGGTGAACATTCGGGTGTTTTTGTTGAGGATGACGGCGTATATCCTGTTATCAATCCTGACAGAGAAAAAATCAGGCAGAACGGTCCGAGGGTAAGAAAAAACGGAGCTCCGTCATTTTGCATTACAGTTGTTGACAGACACGGGATTATGCATAAAGGCCGAATAAGAAGATTGGTTCCGCAGGAATGCTTTCGCCTGATGGGGTTTACCGATGAACAGTTTTTTGAATTGATAAATAAACTCGGACTTGCCGATTCCAAGTTGTATAAATTGGCAGGCAACAGCATTATGGTGCCTATTTTAGTGGATATATTATCCCGAATTAAAAAAGTAAATCAAAAATACAGTATTTTGAAGGAGGAAAAATAAATGCCGAATCAAGTTGAAAATATCATTACCTTAAAAGGCGATGAAAAGAGAATCCGTGAAATGCTTGAAGCAATCAAAAATGATGACTTCGGTTTAGGGACATTGGATTTTAATAAAATTATCCCGATGCCTAACAGTCTCAACATTGAAGCAGGCAGCAGAACGGACAAAGGACTTAAAGCATACAGCGATTTTATTGATGTATATGTTTTCGGCAGAAATGCTGAAGATGCATTAAATGCAATTCAAAATATACCGAAAGAAATCGAAGATGCATTTTTAAAGCAAAGAACCGATGTTAAAATCGACGAATGGGAACTTGGAAAAACCGCTTGGAATAATATTCAGAATTACGGTGCTCCCACTTGGTACGAATGGAGTATTAATAATTGGGGTACAAAATGGAATGCCTATGGTTATGATGAAAATGCAGATTACAGTGGAAATGAGAATCTTTGGTTTCAGACTGCATGGTCAGCACCGCACCCCATATTGCAAAAGCTGTCCGAAATGTATCCCGATATTACCTTTGAACATGAGTGGGCGGATGAAGATTTGGGTGCAAATTGCGGCAGAAAATGCTATCGAAACGGCGAATGCACCGAGGAATATTATCCCGAAAACCAAAAAGAAGCCATTGAATTTGCCTGCCGTATCTGGGACTACGATCCTGCCGAGCTTGATTTAATGCTGAATAAAGCGGAAAACGGATATATCAATATTGAAAATGATGAATATGACTTGATTTCGCTTTTCGGCAAGCCTGCTCTGTTTACAAACGAAAGACTGACCGATGCGGATATTCCCAAAGGACTGTATTGCTATCATTTGCGCCATAGCGATGATGGCTGCAGTTTTGCAACTGTCGAGCCGAAAGTCAAAGTCAATCACGGCGGCAGCGTTATCACCGATGAACCGATTGATTTCGGCGAACAGGGATATATCGCCTTTAACGAGGATACAGAACCGAATTTTATGAGTGAAAATATGAGTTTCGGCGAATATATGCGCGGAGAGTTTGACCAGAGTGAAAATGAATCTCAGCAAATCGGAGGTATGCAGTTATGAGTGTTAAACAAATTACCACAGATGATCTTCGCAAGATGAAAGACACAGAAGGTCTTATCTTGCAAGGCTGCGGTGGCAGCCTTGATGAATGGGTAGACGGCATTAATGATATGCTCACTGAATCGGAAATATTGCTTAACGGTACCAAATTCAAGGCTGAAAATTGCTGTGTCTTTGAAAACGAAGGTCTCACTAACCTTATGTTCCCGTTTTCCGAGAATGTTAAGCTTGATGTGGGCAAGCTCGCTATGTGGCGGTTACAGACACATTCGAATTTCGGCGGAAAATGGCTGTCAGATTATGTGGATAACAGGCTCGGCGGCTTTATTCGAGAAGAAACGGCAGAAAAGAAAAAGCCTGACTGTAAACTGCTTGGGACTGACGGAAATATCTTTAACCTTATGGGTATTGCATCAAGAACACCTCGTGAAAACGGTATGGCGGAGCAGGCGGTAGAAATGCGTGACCGTATCTGTGCTTCGGGCAGTTATGATGAAGCTCTTTGCATTATAGGTGATTATGTCAATATCACAGGTGAAAATGATTGGGATGAATGCGAAGACGAATCTATGGAATTCGGAGGTATGTAAATGGAAGTTGCAATGCTAATTATCGGTTTGTTGATTGGCGGCTGTATCTCGACTGCACTTTTTTGCTGTGTACAGATAAACCGAATAAATTCCTATGGGCAAACCATTCAAAGTCTTTTGGAAAAACTGAATAAGGAATAGAAATTTATCGGCGGTATCAATTGTTGTCTAAGACAGAATTGGTACCGCTTTTTTGTTTTAACGACAATTGATACCTCGCATAGAAAGTGAGGTGATTGTTATTAAAACTCCTGTATCTAGGGTTGGCAATAAAACTGCCATCCTGCATATTTTATATGCACTGTTTCCGATCCAATACGGCCGATTTGTCGATGTGTTCGGCGGTTCGGGCAGTGTGCTGCTCGGCAATCCCGAAATCTGCCCGTTTGAAGTGTATAACGATTTTGACCGCAATCTTGCTAATTTGTTCCGCTGTATGAAGGAGAGAACAATGGCGGTCATCCGTGAACTCGGATTCTGCCATTTAAACTCCCGTGAGGATTTTATCGCTATTCGCCGTTTCTTTGAAAATGAGCAGTTTGATGATAAGTATCTGTCAGAGGAATTACGGCTGACGCAAATTTTGTTCCCACCACCTGAGGCGAATGAACTTACGGAAATGCGTAAAAAAATTACGGCGGATTATGATGTCCGCAGAGCCGCAATGTTCTTAAAACTCCTGCGTTTCAGTTATTCAAGCAGCGGAAAATCTTACGCTTCACAGCCTTTTGATATACGAAAACTGTTCGGTTTGATTTCACAGCTGCAAGACCGATTGGCAAATGTAGTAGTGGAGAATCAGGATTTTGAAACGCTGATTAAGCATTACGACCGCCCCGATGCGTTCTTCTATCTTGATCCGCCGTACTTCTCCACAGAGGATATGTATGAGGTAGAATTCGGTTGGGACGATCATGTGCGTCTTCGGGATACGCTGAAAAACATCAAAGGTAGATTTTTGCTGTCCTACAATGACTGCAATGAAATCCGTGAACTGTACAACGGATTTTCAATGTTTGATTTTTCTCGAACGCATTCCATGGCGCAGCGATATGAGGCAGGAAAAGAATTCAAGGAATTGCTTATAGGCAATTACGATTTATATGAACGGGAAAAATTGAAACCAAAACAGCTGACTATTTTTGAATTGCAAAATGATGATGAAAATTTTGATTACGAAAAAATCTTAAAGGAGTGTATTATTCAATGCAAAATACAAAAATGAACTCAGGCGAATATATCTTATTCTCCATACCAGTAGAAATGCTTGAAGAAGCAGGTATTGGAGAAGAAAGCGTTGTTCAGATGAGTGCAGGCAACGGTAAAATCATTATCAACACTATAAAGGATGCAGAAGATTTTATCTGCGATGGCGACTGCAGGCACTGTCCTATGAGTGAAATGGACTGTGACGGCGATTGTGACGGCTGTCCCTGCTATGACAGTTGTGATGAAAGAGAGGTGTTCTGAATGGTGCAAATGCTCCGTATTCTCGGCAAACGAGGAAGAATTACGATTCCGTTTGAAATCAGACAGCGTGTAGGGTTTAAGTATAACGATGTATTATCGTTTACCGAAACAGCGGACGGCAGGTCGGTTGTTGTAAGGCGAGAGAAAATATGTGATAACTGTAAAGGAGCGCAACCTGTTGTCAGAAATGACGAGGTTACGCTCTTTGATTTTCTGAATAACCTCTCACCCGAACAGCAAAGAGCCGCTTTGGTGCATCTGTCGGTCATGTGGACTGAAAACCAAAATATACAACAAGGCGGTGAATTAAATGGCTAAAAAATTAACCGTTGTAATGGTTGAACCGCATAAAGTGCCGTATGTAGCGGAAATTGAAGATGAATTATCTGCTCTGCAAAAGGCTGTCGGCGGATATATTGAGGTTGTTGGAAACGGTGACGGTACACTTATTATCTGTAACGAGGAAGGAAAACTCGAAGGTTTAGAGGG
Organism: uncultured Clostridia bacterium; assembly: GCA_947585615.1. Classification (GTDB taxonomy): domain Bacteria; phylum Bacillota; class Clostridia; order Oscillospirales; family Acutalibacteraceae; genus Eubacterium_R. The sequence continues at coordinate 19,886 of CANPXD010000015.1, read as the reverse complement.
CAATCGCAGAATCCATGACGGTGCAAGCATTATTGCAGGCACATTTTTCGTTGTAGGTGAAGACGGTGAGAACTTTCGCTCTCTTACAGACAGCGAAACGGTTAAATATATGGAAAGATTCGCAGAACCTGAAGATATCAGTCAGGACGAGGTGGAATCCGATATGGGAATCACCTTTTATTCAATGTAATTAAAGATAGGAGAAAATTATTATGGCAAAGAAAAAAGAACAAAAACATTCAGTCCCGAATATTACGGCAAGGATTGACCGCCTTGCACAGCAGGACGATTCAAGCGTAAAAGCCTATGCATCGGTCAATATCGACGGTGCGTTTGCCGTTCATGGTATTAAAGTGATTGATTCTGCAAAAGGAACATTTATATCCATGCCGTCTAACAGTTATAAAAAAGACGGAAAAATGCAGTACAGCGATATCTGCCATCCGATTACAGCCGAGGCTCGTAATGAGCTGATTGATAAAGTTATTGAGGCGTATGAAGCAAAGCTCAGCGAAGAACAGGATATGGACGATTTGTCCGAGGATGAAACGGCCGATATACAGCCGAGTATGTAAAATAATTATGTTTCTTAAAGAATTGTCTGGACTTTTGAAAAATTGTCGGTATCCTTGTGCTTGAGGTGATTTACAATGAAAAATAAAATCTTAATTGCAGTACTTGCAGCAGTAATTTTGATAACCCTTGTGGGATGCGGTCAAATGCAAACGGCTCAGTGTGAGAAATCAAAAACAGCAGATACTTCTTCGGCAAGCGTAACATCGGACACCGAAACAAGCGATGACGCCGCTGTCGAAAATTCCTCCTCGGCTGTTGATTCTGAAATTACAACAGAAAAAGAAACAACTGTGCCGGCGCCTGAATCTACTGCTAAAGTCTCAACACAAAATACTGCACAGCCGTCTGTTTTCGCAAAACAGGATACACAGAATAAGGAATCTGCTTCGCCGAAAAGTACGGAAACTTCGAGCAAATCCACACAGACAGTCACAGAAAAGCCTGTGTCTGCAACAGCATCATCTGATGAAACAACCTCAAATCCAAGTTCTGCAAAACCTGCCGAGCCTCAATTTGATATTAATTATTGGATAACCTACGCTGAAAATTATGCAGAAAGCGTAGGCTTACGGCTTGAAAGCTCGGCTGTAGACTGTTGGGATAATCCTATATCTGCAAATGCAAAATGCAAATACCTTGAACGGGATATCAAGAGCAGACTCAATTATTATGCGAAAGCAGAGGATATTACGGATGTATGGATATGGGCAGAAAAGGTTGCAGATAATTCTTATGAAATCTATATCGGTTACGCTTAAAATATAAAAATCTAATCTTACGGCGCATCGCAGAAAAGCGGTGCGCTTTTTCATTTCAGGAGGTAATAACTTGATGAAAACAAATATTTTCAAACGCTGCACATCGCTTGTGCTTGCGTTAATCATCTGCATTTCTTCTTTTGCAGGACTTGGCACAACTGCTTTTGCCGCCGGCGTAAAAGGCAAATCATATATGGTGTCCTTTCCGAGAGAGAACGATGCAAAGGTTGATTACAGCGGCACGTGGGGACATAAGGCACAAAATCTTATGAACGGATGGTCTCTTCACGAAAGCAGATATACCACCTTTTTTACAATGGACGATTACGGCGGTAAAATCTGCTATTGTATTGAACCCGGTACACCTGCCGCCAACGGCAATGAGTTTACGCAGAAAGATGAAAGCTTTTGGGATAATTATCCGTCACAATACAACAAAACAATTGATGCGGATATCATTAAGCTTATGGTAGGCAGAATATTGCAGTACGGATTTACGGGTGATGTTGAATTAACCTGGGTATCTCAGAATCCCGATGGGGCAAAAAAGATTGCACAGGCGGCCGCTACACAAGCCCTTATATGGGAAACCATTGTCGGTGAGCGCGATGAAAACTTTAATCATGTAGATCCCGGAAGTAAAGCTCCGGTATTGAGTATGTTTGAAAAAAGTCATCCTCTGCGTTCACTTATTCTTTCCTATTACGATGATATTGTATCAGGCGTTCAGAAACATTCCAAACTGCCGAGTTTTTGTGAACGCAGTACAGGCAAGGCGAAGGAAATTGAGCTTGAATGGAACGGCTCTCAGTATATAACTGTGTTGACTGATTCAAACGGTGTTTTGGGCGATTACAACTTTTCTTCAAATAACGCTAACCTTAAATTCTCTGTATCAGGAAACAAACTGACAATTACGGCTAATACAGCACCGAGCGATACGGTAAGCATTACCGCCTCAAGAAAAAGCTCGCAGAGAAAAGGCCTTATTGTATGGTCTGACGGAAAATATGCGCCCGGTGACGGTCAACAGGATCTCGTTTCCTATACGCAGTCGGTAAATGACCCTGTAAAAGGATATGTAAAAATTAAAGTCTCCTACGGTTCTGCAAAAATCGTGAAAACAAGCGAGGACGGTAAAGTTGACGGTATCACTTTTCGTGTTCAGGGTAACGGGATTGACAAAACCGTCAAAACAGCCAACGGCGGTCAGATTCAAGTAGATAACCTTATGCCCGGCATTTATACCGTGACCGAGCTTGTGGACAATAAATATGAACCGCAGGAAACACGCCGTGTAACCGTTGTATCAGGTCAAACATCAACCGTTAATTTTAATAACAAGTTGAAACGAGGAAATCTTACCGTTACGAAAACAAGTGAGGACGGATTAAATGAAGGTGTAAAATTTCATTTGTACGGAACATCGCTGTCAGGTATTAAAGTTGATGAATACGCTGTTACAGACAAAAGCGGTAAGGCATATTTTAAAGATGTTTTAATGGGTTCGGGCTATACCCTTGAAGAAACTGATACAGCAATTCGCTATGTTGTTCCCGAAAAGCAGACAGCGGATATTGAGTGGAACAAGGTAACGAATAAATCATTTAATAACATCCTCAAGAAATGGCAGTTTACCGTAACAAAGAGTGATAAAGAAACAGGAAATCCGCAGGGTGATGCTTCTCTTGCGGGTGCAAAGTACGGTGTATATAAAGGCGAGCAGCTGATTGACACTTATACGACCGATAAAAACGGTCAGTTTACCACAAAATATTATGTTTGCGGTAATGATTGGTCTTTGCGTGAAATCACACCGAGCGAAGGGTATCTTCTTAACACTGAATCTTTGCATATCGGTGCAGAAGCAAAACTGTATACGGCGGAATATAACCTTGCATCTCCTCTTGACGCCCTTGAAACTGTTCAAAAAGGAAAAATCGCCATAATCAAACATTGCGATGACGGCTCAACGCAGATTGAAACGCCTGAAAAGGGCGCTGAATTTGAGGTGTATCTTAAAAAGTCGAATTCATATTCCAAAGCAAGAGAATCTGAAAGGGATATTCTTGTTTGCAATGAAAACGGCTTTGCAGAGAGTAAAGACCTGCCTTACGGTATTTATACGGTAAAACAGACAAAAGGTTGGGACGGCAGAGAATTGATGCCTGCCTTTGATGTGTTCGTAAATGAAGATGGCGAAACCTATCGCTATCTCATTAATAACGCCGTCTTCAAATCGCTTATTGAGATTGTGAAGAAAGACGCCGAAACAGGTAAAATCATTCCTGCCTCCGGAATCGGTTTTAAAGTCCGCAATACGGATACGGGTGAGTATATCGTTCAGCATATCAACTACCCGACGCCTGTGGATATCGACACCTATTACACCGACAGCACAGGCAAGCTCATGCTTCCTGAAGCGCTGCCTTTCGGAAATTATGAAATCATAGAGCAGAATACCTGTTACGGATATGTCCTCGACAGCAATCCTGTTTCGTTTAAGGTTGACGGAAGTCAGACGATTGTAACCGTAGAAAAACACAATACGCCGCAGAAAGGCGTAATCGAAATTGCCAAAGAGGGAGAGATTTTCTCTTCTGTAACCGAATCAAACGGCATATATACTCCTGTTTACAAAAACGAAAATCTTGCATACGCAGTATTTCAGATTTATGCTGCTGAAGATATAGCTACTCTTGACGGTACTGTTCGTTATCAGCAGGGCGAGCTTGTTGATGAGATTACAACAGGAAAAGACGGTATTGCAAAATCAAAGCAGTTATATCTCGGAAAGTATACCGTTATTGAAAAGACAGCACCTGACACTTTCTATAATCCAAATGGACAGTATGATGTTGAACTCACTTATGCAGGACAGGATGTTAAGGTAATATCAACTGCTCTTTCTGTTTTCAATGACAGACAGAAAGTATCTGTTTCACTTTTAAAGGAATTATCTCAGAATGAGAGATTCAAACTCGGAATTAATGGTGAAATCTTATCCGTTCAGTTCGGTGTTTTTGCAAGTGAGGATATTAATGCAGCAGACGGAAGTATTATCCCTGCTGACGGCTTAATCACTCATGGAAACTGTGACGAAAACGGCAAATTAACATTTAATTGTGATTTGCCAATCGGCTTTAAGTGGTATGCAAAAGAAATGGCAACTGATGAGCATTATATTCTCTCTGATAAAAAGTATGAATTTGCAACCGAATATCAGGGACAGGATACGAAAGCAATCAATATCAACCTTAATAATAGTGAGCCGATTATTAATGAATTTATCTACGGCACAATCAAAGGCTTAAAAACCGACCGTGAAACCGAAAAGACAATCGAAGGTGCTCTCTTCGGTTTGTTCCGTGCGGATGAAACCGAATTTACAGCAGAAAAAGCAATTCTTACTGCCGAATCAGATGAAAACGGCATCTTCACCTTTGAAAATGTGCCTTACGGCGATTTTATTATTTGTGAGTTAAAGCCTGCGGATGGGTATCTTGAAAATACGGATATTCATCATATCCAAATCAATGAAAATGAGCAGGTTATTGAAATTACGGCCGTAAATGATAAAATCCCCGAAATCGGCACAAAAGCTGATGTTGACGGTGAAAAGAAAATCTGTGCAACCGAAGTGTTCACCCTTACCGATACGGTATCGTATAAGCACTTGATTCCGGGTAAGGAATATGTTCTTAAAGGTGTGTTGATGGATAAATCCACAGGCAAACCGCTTATAATTGACGGCGAGGAAATTCGCAGCGAAACAGTATTTACTCCCGAAAATCCGTCAGGCGAAGTAACCGTAAAGTTTACTTTTGATTCTAAATTTATCAAACAGAATACCGATATTGTAGTCTTTGAAAATTTGTATCGTGAGGGTAAAGAACTTGCCGTTCATGCGGATATTGAGGACGAGGGGCAGACTGTTACCGTGGAAGTACCTGAAATCGGTACTAAAGCGACCGTTGAAGGTAAAAAAGAAATTACCGCAGACGGTGAGATTACAATTGATGATGTTGTATTCTACAAAAATCTTACACCCGGTAAAAAATATGTTATTAAAGGCATTCTTATGGATAAATCCACTGGCAAGCCTTTTGAGATTGACGGAAAGAATGTAACAAGCGAGGTAACATTTACACCCGAAAAATCAAGCGGCGAGGTTAAGGTATCATTTAACTTTGATGCAAGTGGCATTAAGACTAACACAGAACTTGTAGTTTTTGAAACACTTTATCGTGAAGGTGTAGAAATTGCAGCACACGCAGATATTGATGATAAGGGACAGACAGTAACAGTCATCCCTCCTGCTCCGCCTGTTCCGCAGACGGGTGATGAAAGCAATCTCGGATTTTGGATCGGTCTCGGCGCAATAGCACTGGGAGGTCTTATTTCCGTTGCCGTTATCTATCTCAAAAAGAAAAAGGATGACGATAACGAATGATGAAAAAAGTGTATATCTGTGCCCCTCTCGGCGGTAATGTCGATAAGAATCTGAAAAATATCAAAGATTATACACGATATGCATTGATGTGCGGTGCGGCTCCGGTCGTACCGCATTTCTATGCCCTCTGTCTGAATGACCGCAATCCTAAAGAGCGTGAAATCGGTATGACGGCAGGTTTATCACTTTTATGGTTCTGCGATGAAATGTGGATATTCGGCGATGAAGAAACCGAGGGAAAGAAGTCCGAAATACAGTTTTGTAAAAGCTTTAATATTCGTACCCGCAAGATTAAAAACAGTGAAATCAGAAAAAAGATCGGAGGAAATATTCTATGAAAAAGAAGAAAGTATTCAGTATTCTGCTTTGTGTACTGGTGTTCGCAGTAATAACTGCCTGCTTTTCGGTAACGGCGTTTGCCGCAGGCGATGTGGCAAGTGCAATTGAGAGCACATGGAAAGCTGCACAGTCGCAGATTAAAACAGTCGTAAACAATGTTGTCTTTCCTGTAGTGGATATGATTTTGGCAATCTTGTTTTTCGTTAAGGTCGGCACCTCGTATTTTGAGTACCGCAAGCACGGACAGTTTGAATTTGCCGCACCGGCAATCCTTTTTGCCTGCCTTATCTTTACCCTTACGGCACCTCTGTATATATGGACAATCCTATAAAAACATACGGTGTGATTGGAGGTGATGACCTATCTTTGACTGGTTAGGCGACATAATTTCCGGTTTAGGAGATGCAATCGGGAGTGTGTTTGACACGCTTGGACAGCAGATATCCAATGTTATTTGGAATACCATGCTTCAGTGGTTTTATGAAACCATTTACGGTGCAGTTGCGGACTTTTTCACGATGATGGGCAGTATGGGTGCGGATATCTTTGACCTTGATTGGGTAAAGGCAACGATAAAGTTATTTACGCTGTTTGGTTGGTCACTTTTTATTGCCGGAGTTGTAGTTGCCGTATTCGATGTAGCGATTGAATATCAGTGCGGCAGAGCAAATGTTAAAACAACCGCAATCAATATTTTAAAGGGCTTTTTTGCATGTTCTCTTATTGGAATTGTACCCGTAGAACTGTATAAATTCTGCATCAGTCTGCAAAATACCTTTTCGCATGATTTATCCCGAATTTTTGCAGGAACGCAGTCGCTTGATTTGGCGGGACAAAGCACGAGTGTATTGCAAGGTAGTTTCGCTGTTTCCGCACAGGTAAATTTTAATCTCTTTAATCTTCTTGCACTGATCGCTTTTGCTTACTGTGTAATCAAGATATTCTTTGCGAATATCAAGCGAGGTGGCATATTGCTGATCCAAATGGCTGTAGGCAGTCTGTATATGTTTTCTGTTCCGAGAGGATATGCGGACGGATTTAATCAGTGGATGAAACAGGTTGCGGCAATCTGCTTAACTGCATTTATGCAGACTACTCTTTTATATTTAGGGCTCTTAACCTTCCCCGGCAATATGCTTTTAGGACTCGGCATTATGTTGGCGGCAAATGAAGTACCGAGAATTGCACAGCAGTTCGGTCTTGATTCAAGTGTAAAAGTTAATATGATGAGCGTTGTTCATGCGACCACAACAGCGGTTAATTTAACTCGTTCGGTTGCAAGAGCAACAGGAAAATAACGGAGGTATATCAGAATGACACAATATTTATATCCCCAAAATCTGAGAGCCACTGCAAACCTGTGGCTTTGGAGTTTAAAAGATTTTTGCATTTTAGGGATTGCCGCATTGTTATCCATAGTGATTTTAGTACAGACAAGAATTGTAATCCCTGCCGCCATGACCTTGTGTTACGGCTTTTTAACTATCCGTATGGATGATACTACTGTGCTTGATTTTATCAAATATGCTGTGCGGTACTTCATATCTACTCAACAGCATTATGAATGGAGATGATAAATAAATGTTAAAAGAAAAACAACAGAAAAAAAGAAAAGGACGCTCGGTGCAGGATTTAATCGGCATCAAAACCTTTACAAAATACGGACTCGCCACAAACAAGGGCGAGCTTTTATTTTACCTCGTAGCCCCTACAAATATTTCGGTGCTCTCACACGTGAATATCGAAATTAAAATCCGCCATCTGATGATGGTGCTGTCCGCCGTTCCCGATATTGAAATCACCTGTACCGATTCAAGCGAATGTTTTGACGATAACAAATCATATTTACAGGAGAGATTATCGGAAGAACACAATCCAAAAGTAAGAAAAATTATTAAAAAAGATATAGATTTTCTTGATCATATCCAAATGGAAATGGCGACCGCAAGGCAGTTTCTGTTTATCGCAAGGCTTAAAAATACAAAAAATAAGCAAACCTTTGATACAGCAAACCGCATTGAGAAAGTTATATCCGAACAAGGCTTTGAAACACACCGTATGAATAAGAATGAAATCAAACGATTTCTTGCTTTGTACTTTGAAGCAAGTATGAACGGTGAACAAATGCCCGATACAGACGGTGAGCAGTTCTTTGAGGTAGACACAGATGAAGAAAACGAAGGTTAGTTTAATAATTCTTATTTTTCTGCTGTCGGCGGTTACCATTCTGTGTGGATTTAAAATTTACAGCGCATTATCTGCCCGAAACCGTGAAAAGCAGGATTTTGAGAAAATAGTGAGCCTTGTTACAGCGGATGAAAATGATGACAGCGAATCTGAGAGCAAGCCGTCCGCCGAATCACAGACAGAAAAGAAACGAAATCTTAAGGAACTGTTAAAGCAAAACAGCGATTGTATTGGCTGGATATATATCCCCGGCACATCGGTTAACTATCCTGTAATGCATACGCCTGTTAATCCACAGAAATATCTTCGGCGGGATTTTTACGGCAATTACAGTCAAAGCGGCGTGCCGTTTTTAGATTCAAGATGCAATCTGACAGATACAAATTTAATTATTTACGGACATAATATGCGAAACGGAACAATGTTTTCGGATGTAAAAAACTATGCAAATGCTGATTTCAGAAATGCACATCCGATCATTGAATTTGAAACAGCAAACGGTATATACAAGTTCAATGTCACCAATGTAAAAATTACGGATACAGCAGATAAAAAATATAACGAAATATATTCATCAGACGGTCGCTATTTAACGCTTTCCACTTGTTACGGAAATCAAAAAAGCGGCCGTATTTTAGTTACGGCAAAGGAGGAAATACAGTAATGTTCAAACGAAAACCAAAGGTATTGACACCCGAACAGGTCGAGGAAATTCGCACTAAAGATTTCTTCGATATGATCCTGCCCGGTACGATCAAATTCTTTTCCGACCACTATATTGTCGGCGACAGTTATAGATGTGTTTGGGTAATCAGAGAATATCCGCCGACTACCGAGGAACAGGCAATTCTTTCTCAGCTCGGCGACAGAAGCGGTGTTACGCTTCGTATTTATCACAGACTTGTGGAAAGTATGGAACAGCGCAAAATCATTCAGAACGCAACTCGCAGAAACAAACTGAAATCGGGGGGTAATGATGTAAACGAAACCATTGAAGCCGAAGGCAACTTGCAGGATGTTGTGGAGCTGCTTGCCAATCTGCGTAAAAACAAAGAGCCTTTGCTACACTGTTCTGTGTTTATTGAATTAAAAGCAAAAAATATGGACGCATTGAAAGAACTGCAGAGTGAAATTGCAATGGAGCTTACCCGTTCCAAAATTTCTGTGGATAGATTAACGCTTCGACAAAAAGAGGGATTCCTTTCTGTTCTGCCTGTGGGCGCAAATCAGTTCGGCGCACAGTATGAGCGTGTATTGCCTGCAAGTTCTGTGGCAAATCTATACCCGTTTAACTTTTCAGGCAAGACCGATCCGCAGGGTGTGTATATCGGCAGGGATAAGTTTGGCAGCAATGTACTTGTGGATTTTGACCGCAGAGCCGAAGACAAAACGACATCTAATATTCTCATTCTCGGCAACAGCGGTCAAGGCAAAAGTTATCTGCTAAAATTGATACTCACCAATATCCGAGAATCAGGCAAAAGTGTTTTATGTCTTGATCCTGAGTCGGAATACGAGGAAATCTGTATTAATCTCGGCGGTTGTTATATAGATTTCCTATCAGGAAAATATATTATCAATCCCTTGGAACCTAAATCCTTCGGCGCGGGCGGCGAGGATAATGATAACGATATGAATGAGCGCGAATTGGGTGCAGGCTCAGCCTGCCCGGCGGCGTTCAAAAAGGTTACTCGCCTCAGTCAACACATTGCTTTTCTAAAAGATTTCTTCCGCAGCTACAAGGATTTCTCCGATACGCAGATTGACACAATCGAAATCCTGCTCTCTAAACTGTACGCTCGATTCGGCATTACCGACAGCACGGATTACAGTAAAATGAAATCAACCGATTATCCTATTATGGAAGACTTCTATAACCTGTGCGAAGAAGAATTTATGACCTACGACAGCAAACGAAAATATCTTTACACCGAAGAAACACTCCAAGAGGTATGCCTCGGTATCCACTCTATGTGTGTAGGTGCAGAAAGCAAATACTTTAACGGTCATACTAACATCACAGACGATGCGTTTCTCGTATTTGGTGTAAAAGGCTTATTGGATACCAATAAGCGATTAAAAGACGCTATGCTGTTTAACATCCTGTCCTTCATGTCCAATCAGCTTCTCGGCAAAGGCAATACGGCGGCAAGTATTGACGAGCTGTACCTCTTCCTCACCAATATGACGGCAATTGAATATATCCGCAATGCTATGAAGCGTGTGCGTAAAAAAGATTCCTCGATTATTCTGGCAAGTCAGAACATCGAGGATTTTTTGATTCCGTCTATCCGTGAGTTCACAAAGCCGCTGTTTTCTATCCCGACGCATCAGTTCTTGTTCAACGCAGGTCAAATCAATCCTAAGGAGTATATGGATGCCTTACAGGTTGAGCCGAGCGAATTTGAACTGATCAAGTATCCCGAAAGAGGAACCTGTCTGTACCGTTGCGGAAACGAACGATATTTATTGCAGGTCATTGCTCCCGATTACAAATCTGCGCTGTTCGGAAAGGCAGGCGGGCGCTAATGAGTGCTACAGTTGCCGCTGCACTAAAAAAAGTCGCGGTATATGTTCTTACTGATAAAAAAGCATTAAAAACTGTTGTCGGAATTGTGATTGGGATTATTATCATAGTCGTTATGCCGATTGTTGCGGTAGTCTCTATATTCAACGGTAACATTGAAATAGACACCGACCGACTTCAAACAATGCTTGTGCAGAATTTATCTGCTGAAGAAAAAGCCAAACTGCAATTTGTTGAAGATACAATGAACAGTATTGATGAAAAAATGAAAGCCGCAGGGTTTGACGGCAGAGTAAAAGAAGCGCAGGTGCTTTATGTACTTGCGCTTTCCGATTCCTCTCACGATCCCGATTTTGCAGATAAGTTGGTCAGTTGCTTTCAGGAAAATCAGACGGATGAGCAGTTAATTGCTGCTGTTAATTCCGCATTCGGCACACAGCTCACCGCCGAAGATTTCGGAAAAGTTATGGGCAACATTCGTTCTTTGTATATTGATATTTCTGACTATGTTGATCCGAAAACGAAAAACAATCTTGATCTTGTAAAATGGGCAAAGCACGCACAGGAAAATGGTTGGGGATATGTCTGGGGTTCACACGGAAATCTGCTTGACAAAACCGAGCTGGAACGACTTGAATCCGTATTCGGCAGTCATGTTACCGATTACGATGATTTTATCCGTCATAACTGGATCGGTAAGCGAACGGCAGACTGCGTTGGTTTAATCAAAGGCTACGGATGGTATGATACCGAAAGCGGAAAAATCACTGTTGGCTCAAACGGTATGCAGGATGTAACCGCTGACGGAATGTTCTCTGCTGCAACAGAAAAAGACACGATTGATACCATTCCCGAAATTCCCGGTATTGCCGTATGGCATGAAGGACATATCGGTATTTATATCGGAGGCGGCGAAGTCATTCATGCCGCCAATACAAAAGCAGGTGTAATACGCACACCAATCGGTCAAAGCGGTTGGACGCACTGGCTTAAAGTGCCGTATATCAAATATATTGAAGAAAGCGAGAAATCAACATCATGAAAATTAATATACCTTTCCGCAGAAAAGATTCGGAAATTGAAACAAACCCCTGTGTGATAGATAAAACTGTGGAGTTGTCTGCCGATTGGTTTGATCATTTCTCTCAGAATCTGCTGAACGATTATGATTTTATTCTTGAAAATATCGACCATATGTATCAGGACAACGATGGCGTAAACCATTGTCTGTTGGTGCTTTGTGAAGAAAGGGATGACGGCATTATCGTGGAATCCGAGGGTAGTTCCTATGCCCGTTACAGCGCCTATCTTCCGTGTGCACGAAAGCTTGTACAGCAGGAGCAATATCCGTCGCTGACTGCACACGCAGATGAAATGCGATGGCTTGCAGACAAGTATGTGCAGAAAGCTTTAAACGGTCAGCTTGACTGCCAGTACAGAATTGATTTTGACGAGGTGAGAAATCTCTGCTGTCACAATGAATTCAACGATGATTTATTTATGGATATGCTCTCAGACAGAGATGAGATTGACGATATTGAATTTTTTGACGATGGCTGTACTGTTACAATTTCCGAGCCATATTTGCGGCAGGAAGATGAAGAAAACCTTCGCAGACTGAATTCCGAAGAAGTTGAAATCATATGTGCAAAGCATATCTTATGGCTTCATGATGCGGGCGGTGAACAGGCAGATTTTTCAAACTGCCTGATTAAGGATTTGAATCTTTCAGGCAAGAATTTAATCAATGCTGTTTTTGACGGTGCTAAATTTGTAAATACGGATTTAAGACGGGCATCACTCTGCTTTACTCTTTTTAATGGTACGAGGTTTCAGAACTGCAAATTGTCGAATGTTATTGCAGAAGAATCCGAATTTAAAAATGCTGAGTATGTTGCCTGCGATCTTGACCGTGCAATATTTACGCACAGCGATTTTACAAGTGCAAAATTTTATGACTGTACAATGAAAAACGGAAGTCTGCAAAACTGCTGCATTGATAAAACTGAGTTCGCCGATATGAATCTTGATCCGGTGGATATGCGTAATTGCAGTGAAGACGAGCAGAGATGGACGGCAGAACAGCTCGGCGAAAATATTTCTATGTGAGGTGTTAGATTTGAAGAAAGCAACAATCAATATTTCCTACGATGAGGAAAAACTGAATGCAATGAAACTGTATCTCGAACAGAAAGGCACATGCCTTGATAATGAGGTTATCAAAATGCTTGATACTTTGTTTAACAAAAACGTTCCGTCAGGTGTCCGTGATTTCATATCAATGAAATCCGAAGGTTATGCACCGACTTCTAAAAAGGAGATAAAAAACAATGGCTGATATTAAAATTGAATACAGCAATCACCGCCTTGCAGCACTGAAAGAAATTTTGCTCGAACAGGATAAAACTTTAGATGCCGAATTGTCGTCAGCGCTTGATATGCTCTACGAAAATTATGTTCCCGAAAAATTAAAGACAGATATAGAGTCTTTAGTAGAAAGAGAAAATGCAGAGCTGCGTCAGACGGAAAACTGCTTTGCGGTTTATCATCTGCATGATGATTTTGACGATTATCATTTTACGGATGAATTTAATAATACTTTTTATGATGCTGCCTGCCGTTACTGCGAGATGTTAGAATACGGTTACAAGAGCAAAACTGTCGATACAGTGGCTCATGAATATTTCTCCGATAATCATCCTGTCAACGCTCCTGTCTTTTCAGTTCTTTGCAATACGATGCCAAACGATAATCGAATATCAGCATTGATTGAATTCGATTTAGAAAATGAAACAGTCAGTGTATGCGACAGCAGCGATAATTCTTGGAGAGTGCATAACCTTGAAGATGTTGCGGACGCTGTGCATAAGGTAAAACTCAAATCGGATTTAATACTCGAAACTGATAAAGAGATATTCAACAATGCTCTTGCAGGTAAGGCGATTGATTTTGAATCCGAAGATGAAACCGATGATTTTACTATGCAGATGTGACCGCCTGTGAGCCACCGTGTCGCCCTGTATAAAGGCTTTGGCGTTGAGGTCGGGAAAGTAACCGACTGAAAAGCATTGCGGCAAAATTCAGGCAATTTTAGGCGAAACGAAAATAAATGTAACAGCAGGGTTTCTCTGAGATGTTACAGGGTCGATAATCAAGCAGGAGAAAGAGAGGTGGGTTGCTTACGCTCCCACCTCTCGGTTCACATCGGACGGCAACGCCGACCGTTAGGGCATTTTAGGAGATTTAATACGCATATTTTCAAGGTGGGTTGCTGATATAGGTACAGCCTAAATAGATGGGTTGCAATACAGATAACCACCGTATTTACGGCAGTATTGACAGCGGTTGTAATTTTTGAATGGAGGTGAAGTTATGCCTGCACCAAAAGATAAGAAAAAGTTTCTACTATGGGCATATCCAAGCACATTGGAGCTTGTAAAGAACAATTACAGAAAAGATAAATGCAAAAGTCAGTCGGAATTTATTGAACGGGCCATTCAGTATTATGTCGGTCATGTTACGGCAGACGAGGACACATCCTATCTGCCAAACGCATTTCTGTCTAATATGAAAAGTATTGTTGCCGAAAGCGATAACAAGCACAGCAAAATGTTATTTAAGCTCTCAGTTGAGATTGCGATTATGCAAAATCTTATTGCGGCAACGAATGATATTGATCCGTTATCGCTGGAACGCTTGCGCGGTGAATGTGTGGAAGAAGTTAAACGACTCAACGGCAGGTTCTCGTTTGAAGATGCTTTTGATTGGCAGAAAGAATAAGCTATGGCGAAGCTGATTACAAAATTTAAATATCTGAAACCGAATGCACGGCAGTCTGTCGGTGGTTATGCAAAATATATTGCTACCCGTGAAGGCGTAGACAAAATAGATGAGTCTTTAAAATTTGCACATTCTTCCGTGAAGCAACAGCAGTTCATTCAAAAAATACTCAAGGATTTTCCCGACAGCAAAGATAGTTTGGAGTATGAGGATTATCTAAAAAATCCAACCATAGGCAATGCTTCTGAATTCATTACACGAACAATGGAAGACAATGCCTATGAGGTTATGCAGACAAAAACATATGCAGATTATATTGCTACCCGTCCGAGAGCGCAGAGATTCGGCACGCACGGACTCTTTACCGATGAAGGTGTACAGGTAAAACTGAACGAAGTATCCGAAAACTTAAATCAGTACAGCGGTAATGTCTGGACGGTTATTATATCCCTTCGCCGTGAGGATGCTGAACGGTTAGGTTTTAATACAGGCGAACGATGGAGGGATATGCTTCGCTCACAGACAAGTTTAATATCCGAAAACTTTCATATCCCGATGCAGAATCTGAAATGGTATGCGGCGTTTCACAATGAAAGCCATCATCCACATGTACATCTGATGGTCTATTCCGCAGAAGAAAAGCAGGCATATCTTTCAAAAGAGGGCGTAATGAAACTGCGTTCTTCTTTTGCAAAAGATATTTTTGCTCAGGATTTGCTATGCGTTTATGAAAAGCAAACCGAATACCGTAACGAGTTAAGGCTGAACAGCCGTGAGGTAATAGAGGAAGTCATTTCAAAAATCAACAGCGGAGTTTACAACAATCCAAAGCTCGAAAAAATGCTTTTAAGTCTTGCTGACAGATTGTCTAAGACATCAGGTAAAAAAGTTTACGGATATCTGAAAGCGGATGTCAAGTCGATTATTGATTCTATTGTGGACGAGCTTGCCGCCGATGAACGAATATCTGCGTTATATGATTTATGGTATGAACAAAGAGAATCTGTTATTAAAACATATACAGATGAGTTGCCGGAGCGTGTCTCACTGTCGCAAAACAAGGAATTCAAGTCTATTAAAAATGCTGTTATACAGGAAGCAATGAATATTGTTACTGACTGCATAATCACGGCTGACGATGAAGAAAATGTTGATGAAAAATCTGAATCTGATTCCGAGCCGAGCGATGAAGAAACAGAACCGCCGCTCACGGATAAAGAAAAAACATCTTTGATGTGGCAGTATTATCAGAAAGCAAAGAAACTTCTCGACAAAGAAAGTGAAAATTACAATCCGAATACGGCGATTGATTTTCTGATTGAATCTGCGAAACTCAGATGCGGCGTTGCGAAATATCGCCTTGGAAAGATGTTTTTGCAAGGCAAATATGTGCCGAAGAATATAGATTACGCTCTGCGATGGCTGGAAGAATCATCATTAGAGAGCAATGAGTTTGCAGAATACCTCCTCGGTAAAACTTATCTTAAAGGTGAAGATGTAGAGCAAGATTTAATCCGTGCGGAAGATTTGCTGCGAAAATCCTCCGCACAGGGTAACAAATATGCAAAGTACACTCTCGGTAAGGCGTTGCTTGACGGCGAATTATTTTTGCAAAACATTCCTGAAGCGATTAAACTTATTACCGAATCGGCAGACAGCGGTTTTGTTTCTGCACAGTATTTACTCGGAAAATTATTATACAAAGGTGAAGTGATACCGCAGGATTTGAAGAAAGCAATAGAATATCTTGAAAAAGCGGCAGGACAGAAAAATCCATATGGTGCTTACCTTGCAGGAAAAATACGGCTTACAGAGGATTCGGTCAAGGATATCAGAAAAGCAATCCACAACTTTGAAATCGCCGCTGAGAACGGAAGTCACTATGCAGAATATATGCTCGGTAAGCTGTATTTGTATGGCAAAAAGGTTGAGTGTGACTATGACAGAGCGATTGTATACCTTACTGCTTCAGCTGAACACGGCAATCAATACGCAAACCAGTTATTGCACAGTATAAAATCCAATCGTAATTGGTCAGCGGCGCTGGGTTCACTCCGCTTGCTTGGTCAGATCAGCCGTATCATACAAAATCGCTTAGAGGATGACCGCAGAGGAAAACAAATTTTAATTGACCGAAAACTCCGCAGAAAAATCGATGAAAAAAAGCAGGCTCACGGTTTGAAACAGGGATAAGAAAACCCTGCGAAAGTAAATTTCGCAGGGTGAAATTTTATTCGTCTAGCATAAGCTGTCCGTTTTTTGCTTTTTGTTTTAAAAGTTCCATTTGTTCTTTTTCAAGCTGTGCAATGCTTTTTTCCGGAGTAGGCAAATCTTCGGGCATTGTACCGCCGATTTCCTCTATGGCTTTTCGTACTTCTTTGCCTACAGAATGATGAACCGCAGTAGCTGTCTGCGCATCGCTGACATTGTCTTTCCTCAATTTTTCTTCTGTTTGAGAAATACGGAATAAGTTTGCAACGAGTTCTGTACTGCCCATATAGTCAAGTATTTTCTGACCGATTTCAAGACCTTTCTTTTTATGAATGTCGTCAACAGTCATTCCGCCGTACAAGCCCATATATCCTGCATTTTGAAAAATGGCAAATTCTTCATTTGTGATTACGCCGCTGTTTCTTGCGGTTTCGGCGAGAAGCTGGTTCCATTGCTTAATATCACCGCGGACAACCAATCTTCTGCTGTCCTCATCAAGCTCGTTGAAATGGTCAGCAACTTCCTGCCTGTATGTTTGGATTGCAAAATATGTTTGACCGAGTGCAATGACTTCTTTTCGGGGATCACCGTTTTGCACAATCAAATAACAAGCGTATCTTGTAAGTTCGTAATCAAGTTTAGGTTTTGTTGTTGCACCTGCCGCAACGATTTTCCTGACCTCGGGAAAATCGTATTCAACAATTCTTCCGCTGTTTTTGCAGGCAATCATTGCACGCTTGATTACTTTATGAAAATTTTCCCATTTTGTGTAATCTAAAACAACGGCTAAATCTCTGGCACACCAGTATTCAGAGCCGTCTGTTCGTACTTTTTTTATATCCTCAAAGCATTTATATTCTTTTGCAACAAGGTTACTCATAACAAAATCACCCCAACAATTCCGCATTTTTATATTATCAGTATATCATAAAATTTTGAAAAAATAAAGGCAAAAACGAAAGGAATACCTATGTCAAAATATATTCATTTTACAGAAGAACAAAAAGCACAGGCTCGGCGAACAGATATTGTATCTCTGCTGAAATCACAGGGCGAAACTGTCAAACGCTCAGGTTCTGAATATGAGTGGAAAGACGGTTCACAGAAGGTCACTATCAGAGGTAATCTATGGTTTCATCAATATGACCGAGTCGGCGGTGACGCGATTGACTTTGTCCGCAGGTTCTATAACAAATCTTATCCTGAAGCAATGGAATATCTGCTTGGCAACTGCAACGGTGTGCTCATAATTTCTCCGCCTGTCGTTAAAGAAAAGAAACCGTTTGAATTGCCTAAACCGTATCGTAATATGGATAGGGTAAAAAACTATTTGCATTATGTCAGAGGTATTGATGAAGATATTATTGAAACATTTGCAAATGAAAATATGATTTATGAATCGGCAGATTACCACAATGCGGTATTTGTAGGATATGATAGAAATGGGGTTCCTCGTCACGCACACAAGCGAGGTACAGGACAAACAAGCACCTTTAAAGGAAATGTTGACAGTTGTATCCCCGAATACAGCTTTCACTGGAATGGCACAAGCAATAAAATCTATCTGTTTGAAGCCCCTATAGATATGTTAAGCTTCATATCAATGCACAAAGAAAACTGGAAAAATCATAGTTACGCAGCATCTTGTTCCGTTTCGGACAGGGTGCTTTTTCAATGTCTGAACGATTATCCGCATATAGAAAAAGTATATCTGTGCTTAGACAGCGATGAACCGGGACAAACAGCTGCAGACAGAATCAGCACAAAGTTATTTGCACTTGGAATAGAATCAGAAATCCTCGTACCGATCCATAAGGACTGGAACGAGGATTTATTACTGCCTAATGAAAAAATGAAGGAGAGTGAAAACCAATGTCCGGTATTGCAACTTTAGCAATAGTCGCCGCCGTGATGTTTTGTGTGCTCGGCGGTATTACCTTGCTTGCACATATCTATAACCTTAACAGCATCAAATCCAAAACTGTCGGTGACGGTCAGCACGGTACTGCTCGGTGGGCAACAAAATCAGAAATACGAAAAACTTATCGTCATATTCCGTTTACTCCTGAGAAATGGCGTAAACAGGCTATGAATAACCAAACTCCGACATATACACGAATTGTTAAAAAGCCTTTATTTAAAAGAAACGGCAACAGAATGATTGAAGAACCTTTGCCTCAAGGCATTGTTGTAGGCTGTACAGGATCAAATCATAACACAACCGCTAT
Organism: uncultured Clostridia bacterium; assembly: GCA_947585615.1. Taxonomy (GTDB): domain Bacteria; phylum Bacillota; class Clostridia; order Oscillospirales; family Acutalibacteraceae; genus Eubacterium_R. The sequence continues at coordinate 827 of CANPXD010000015.1, read as the reverse complement.
GATTGAAACAGGCGATGTTCATGTTTTAATGATTGGTGCGGCGGGTGTAGGTAAAACCGCCTTTTGGCTGTATCCGTGTATCGAGTACGCCTGCGCAAGCGGTATGAGTTGGCTTTCAACCGATACCAAGGGAGATGTCTGTCGAAATTACGGCAATATAGCAAAACAATACGGTTACAATGTTTCGGTTATTGATTTGCGAAATCCTACACGCAGTAACGGCAATAATCTTCTGCACCTTGTCAATAAATATATGGATTTATATCAATCAGACGGAGAGTTGGTTCACAAAGCCAAAGCCGAGAAATATGCAAAAATTATCTCCAAGACCATCATCCTGTCCGGCATGGATGAGGCGAGCTTTGGACAGAACGCATATTTCTATGACGCCGCCGAAGGTCTGTTGACAGCTACCATTCTGTTGGTTGCAGAATTCTGCGAACCTGAAAAAAGGCATATTGTATCAGTATTCAAAATCATTCAGGAACTTCTCGCTCCTTCAAATCATAAGGGCAAAAATCAATTTCAGCAGTTAATGGAAATGCTGCCGAATGATCACAAGGCAAAATGGTTTGCAGGTGCAGCTCTGAATACCGCCGAACAGTCAATGGCATCTGTAATGTCAACTGCTTTGTCAAGACTTAACGCTTTCCTTGATTCGGAGCTTGAACAGCTTTTGTGTTTTGATACGGAAATAGACGCTGAAAAGTTCTGCAATGAAAAATCTGCGATATTTGTAATTATGCCCGAAGAAAATCCCGTGACGTATTTTATGATTTCACTGATCATACAGCAACTTTACCGAGAAATCCTTAAAATACGTCACG
>CANPXD010000014.1 GCA_947585615.1 uncultured Clostridia bacterium | reverse complement strand
TTCAAGGAGGTTATTTTTATGAAAGTTAAGCTATCAAAAAGGATGCTCTGCGCCATGCTTTCACTCATTATGGCGCTGACTTCCATTCCGTTTATCGGACTCAGCCTTGCAAAGCCCGAAAGCGCTTCAGCGGCAGTTGAGGCTATTGAAAGTTCAGATCCGTATCTTCCTCTGATTGACGCTCTGAACAATTATTCGGTAACTTTGAGGAATCTTACAACTGTAAAAACAAATATGAAACAGGCGTATGACGCTTATCTTGACGCACGAAAATACTATGATCTCTGCAAGGTCGGCGCGGATGGATACACGTTTTCAGAGGACGAAATGAATCAGAAAATCAGCGCCCTTGAGACAGCTATCGGGAAAATGGGTGATTACTCCTCTCCGACACTCGCCACATCGGCGGCAGACGGTTCTTATACGTCAGAGCCTGGTCAGGCACATTCGCTTGTATCAGGCGACCAGCTTTCCAATGCCCTTTATACTGACGGCGTAAGCGATAAGTCCAATTATGTTCAAAGTGACTATGATGGTGCATCAGGTATACAATCGAATAAAAAAACACAACAGGGAGCTCAATATGGAACGGCTGTATTTCTCTATGACGGAAACACAATGGCGATGCCTGTTACCGTTTTTGGAAAAGGATTATCATATCTTGGACAGACAACAGGAAGAACAATTGCGTATATGTATCCGTCATCAACCGATTTGAGTGTTACAGTTTCATTTAATCAAATGTCTCACGGCTATGCCACTGGGTCTCCGGGATACCAAACGCAGGCTATAAACAAATTAAACCACAAAAATACTTATGTTTCTACTGCAGTTATGCCTAAAACAAATCAAACCGTATATTACTCAAACACTATGTATATTGATTGTACTTTAGGCGACAAAGAATACAGCAAGGAAATCAATACAATTGTTTGGAATTTTCAACAGCAAGAAAATAATAAACTTCAGCATAACGCCGGAACGATTTCGGCGTCAGCAATTCCATTGTTCATAGTGAACTATATTCCTGTTCAGACCAGACTTGCTGAAGCAGTATATGTAGAAGATGATGATACGCTTAGCGGACTTTCATTATTAACAAGTACATCTACCGATAAAGCGCTCCAATATATCAGCGCAATTGACAGACTTACAGGAATACCCTACAATAGTGTTTATGGTAATGATGATAATAAAAAAGGAAATAGTTCCAATTACACATACACAAGAGAGCAGGTTAAATCTGTCGCAAATGAAATATCCGGTGCCGTAAATGACTATGACGGTATAAAAAATGAGCTTCTTAAAAATCCCGCAGGAATTATGTATACCCTCAGCGATACCGTTGAAGATATGATGACGATTTACAATAACGGCAACACGACCGCGGATACAAAACAGCAGATTTATACTAATACGACATGGAATAATTTTGTAAAAGCATATGACGCCGCCATCCAGGCTGTTAAGGATGTTAAAAATAACGGCTACACGCTTTCCCAGACGGAGATAGACAAACTTCAAAGCGACCTTGACGCGGCGTATTTCGATCTCACCTATTTCAGCGAGGACGTTGCCGACACAACGATATTTGACCAGGCAAGAGCGATAGCCAAAGGTCTTACAAACATCTATTATACAGCGAAATCCTTTAACGCGCTCCTTGAGGTTGTTGAGGAACAATTTAACATCATTTACCCTGACGGCGAACAAAATCTCCCCGTAAGGAAAGAAGAACAGTATAAGGTTGAGCAGGCGGCTCTTGCCGTTATGGACGCAATAAAGGCGCTGCGGCTTAACACAACAAGCCTTGACGAACTTATCTCAGAAGCTAAAAATTATAATTCAAATGATTATATAAATTACGCGCAATTGGCAGAAGCAATCGGCGTGGCGCAACAGTATTCGGATTCGCTTAAAGTTACCGACTATCCGACGCTTCCGGACAATGAAATCAAATCAAATAATTATATGGAGGCGGAAGCCAAAGAGTGGAATGCTTATCAAGATCATGTGAACGCGCTGCGCGAAGCAATAAAAAAACTTACACTGGCATTTACGACAATGCCAAACGGAGAAATAGTCAATGAGACCATTGGTGATACCGAAGCTTCTACAACAGGAAATAATAATTCTTTGTCTGCTTTTTTGGCGGGAGTAACAACTCAAAAAACGGTATTCAGAACCAATAGAAAAAAATTAGAGCTAACAACGCCTTATAATATTGCTTTTAACAATACAGCAGGATACGGTTATCGGCTTCATTTTTTAGCTTTTTCTTCAACTTCACCATTTGACAAATATGCCTATGAAGACGGCTCTACAATGACTGTCACTTGGAAAGAGGGCGGATCTGCCAAAAAAAGTGATAATTTTGATGCAGGTTTAACCTACCATGGTGCATTGACAAAATCTCAAATAGGTGATGACACCAAAAACTATATTAATATTACTCAAGAAGGGAATTTAACTGTTCTTGGAGATATAACCACTAGTATTTCCAAAGTAAATGAAAATAAGGAATATACTGTTGAAGATATAAAAATATATAATTATGCTTCTCCTCCGATTCATTACTACTTTGCTTTTCGTTCAGGTAATAATCACAAAACTTTTGACGGAACTTTTTCGAATTTAACTCAAACCATAACGGTTATTGACGTAGTTCCCCTGTTTGAAAAAATAGACGAGGCAAACCAGTTTCTGGCAGAATCGTTCGATAACGCTTACGGCTGCTACGATCAGGCAAAATACGCTGATTTTATAGCTAAGCTCGGTGCCGCCAAAAAGGACATGGAATATAAAACTATGTCAAACGACGCGATTGTAAATGAATGCCAGACGAGATACAACAATCTTAATTCCGCTCTTGAAGCCGTAAAGGCTGCAATTAATCCCGACGGAGAGCACAATTATTCCGAGATAACTGTTGACGGAACGACAAAAGCGCCTACCTGTACGGAAACGGGAACAGCTGTTTATCTTTGCGGCATATGCTCGAATCAAAAAACAGATACGAATGTTGCCGCTCTCGGTCATGACTATATTTATGACTCAGAACCTCTGGAAGGAACTGACGAGCAGGCATACTGCGGTAAACATTACAAATACTGTTCAAGAGAAGACTGCAGTGAGCACACGAGAGTTCCTGAATCATGCACCAATGAAGCTGCCGAAGCAGGCTCATTGCTTTGCGACTACTGCCATGATACAATGGAACATCACCTTGAATATATACAGACCTCCTGCGGCACGCATACCTATGACTGCCATAATCACGATCTCACAGGTGAGGAATTGGAAGAGGCGAAGCAGGCTCAAAAATGCAGCGAAGGAGATCTCTTTGCCGACGGAAGGTGCGACCTTTGCCGCGGATATTTAGAGCATGATCTGAACTATGCCGCAAGCGACGAATGCGGAACGCACACCAAAACCTGCGCTAACGAACCGTGCGAATTAAACACAGGAATAATTGAAGGATGCACGGACGGCGACAATTCAGACGGCAAGTGCGAATTCTGCTCAAATTATGTTGAACATAAATTCGTATATTCTCCAAATCTCAACGAAGATTTAGCGGGACCTGAAGACAAAGATGAGCTTAAAGGTGACGGACATTCTCATTCCTATGTATGCGAAAACGGCTGTCCCGCAAAATCCGACGGCTATGTAGAATGTGTAGATACATTAGACAGTAACGGAAAATGCGACGAATGCGGTCAGGAGCTATATACACCTGCTGACTGGGCGGTTTATAATTCAAACAAAAACGATCTTCTCAGCGCACTTGAAAGCGAAACGTATACGTATACCGCCGCGGCTCTTAAAGAGGTCAAAAATATTGTTGACAGCGCATCATATTTTGATTACTCAACCTATAAGCAGAGCAGAACAAGTGACAAAGAAAACAGTCAAATTACGAGCGAACGCAGAAAGTTAGCCGCCGCCCAGGTTAAGCTGGAAGAAAATACAACAAATTCCGACGCATATGATGACGAGCTTGAAAAATTTGAAAAGATAGACAATGCGGACGAATACAACATCGATGAAATCCGCAAGGAAGTTGAAAAGGCAAAGGCAAGCGTCAGCGAAACAATAACAATCGCAGGCAAGGATTATACAGGCTATAATTATGACGCTTCCGCAGAGACTATACAAACCGCTATCAACAATTACCATTACAAGTACAAGATTACGGTTTACGGCGCGAACAAGAAACCGTATTATGTAACAAGAACAAATGGCGCGGATGGTATCGGTTATACGGTCGGTTATTCAACCTCAGCGTCTGAGGCGGGAGAGTTCTATTATGACGACGCCATTGAACTTAAAAACCCCACGGGAGGCGAAGAAGCGGTCGCGTGGTCCGGCAAGGTAACGGCAAAAGGCACGAACCAGACTCAGGAAACTTCTTATATGCTCACCGCTCCAACCTATACATTTAATGTAAGAGGTGACACAGAGCTTTACACAACCGCGAAGAACGAAGAAGAAGAAAGCAAATTTATTCAGATTACATTTATAAATAATCCGGATTCAAAAGTTCCGATCGCGTATGATTATGCGGAAATACAGCCGGACAAAACAATCAAATATAATTTGTCCGACGCTCCTGTTCCGAATCGTATCTTCTTCACGGTAGACGGTTTCAAGGATATGGCAAACGAGCAGACCTATCAGACAGACGGAACAATAACCTTTGACGAAGGAACGGAGAAAGTTACGCTCCTTGTAAATTACAAGCCGGAAGAAAGATCAGGCGGTTATGAAATAGATCTTCGCGACGAAAGCGGAAGCAGTGTCGACGGATACCCGAAGACAGGCATTGTATGGAATCAATATATAACCGTATCCATTCCGGGCGCGGCAGCTTTGAAAGACGCGAATACAGGAAAAATCCTTAAATACGGCGACACTTACAGTTTCTACGCTTGCCAGAGCGTTGCCATTCAGCAGGTAAGCGAAAGTGAACTTGCCGGACATACAGACACGGTTGAGGTTTCCGTAATCAGCACACCTGTTACAAGTCCGGAAAAGAGAGCACAGTTTGTAGGCTTCTTCGCGACAAAAGAAGATATAACTGTTGAGGGAGTCGGCATTGTACTTGACGCAAGCGGCAATCAGTCAGAAAAAATCACGCTCAGTGATGTAAGCAATGCAAAGAAGGTTCTCAACCTTTCCGCACCGTTGGCAACAATGATGGCTGACAACGAATTTGCGGCTTCAATAGGTTACGGCAAAAATCATCCTGAAGGACTTGCGGTTTCTTATTGCGCATATGTAATATACAAAGATGGAACGGGCAGGCATACCGTATACTCCGATGTTGTAAAAGCTGAGCTTAAATGATTGGGAGGCCGACAGATGAAAAGAACTTACAAAGAGCCGGATATTGAAATTCTTGAATATAATCTTTGCGATAAAATCGCAACAGCAGGACTAAGCGGCGCGCCGGACTGGGGCGATATAAGCCTTGACGGCGGTTATCCTGTGGAAGTTGAATTTTAAAAATCCGGAATGAAACAATCAATCCCCCTCTTCCGTTCGGAAGAGGGGGATTTTATGATGATTATTTACGCGTCATTTTTTTCAGTCAGGGTATTGCCTTTTAATGAATATAATATTCAGCCTGTGAGCTCCAGAGTTTTTTATACACACCGGTTTTGTCGGACAGGAGCGATGAATGCGTTCCTGTCTGAACAAGAGCGCCATTGTCAAAAACAGCTATTCTGTCGCAGAAAACGCAGCTTGAAAGTCTATGAGAAATATAAATTGCTGTTTTATTATCAACAAAAGAATTAAAACGGCTGTATATTTCATTTTCGGCAATCGGATCCAGCGCCGCAGTCGGCTCATCAAGAATCACAATAGGCGCGTCCTTATAGAGCGCTCTTGCAAGCGCAAGCCTCTGCGCCTCTCCGCCTGAAATTTCAACGCCTGCTCTGTCCAGATCTTTATACATATATGTGTTTTCGGCATTCTTCATTTCCAGCACGCGGTTCTTTATATTTGCCTTTTCGAGCGAGGTCATAAGCCTATTTTTGTTATAACTGCCGCCGGCTGAAATGTTTTGCGCAAGTGTGGTGGAAAAAATTTTAAAATCCTGAAAAACAACAGAATAAATTCTGTTCAGGCTATCCTGACTATACTGCGCAATATTAATTCCGTTAATCAGAATTTCTCCTTCGGTAACATCATAAAGTCTGCAAAGCAGCTTTATAAATGTTGTTTTGCCGCTGCCGTTTCTGCTGACTACGGCAAGACTTTCGCCGTTTTCAATTTTTATATTAATATCTCTGAGCGCGTAATTTTCAGTGCCGGGATATTTAAACGATACGTTCTTGAATTCTATTTTAAATTTTCCGTTCGGATCAAGCTCTTTGCTGCCGAAGCGCATATTGTCTTTTGTATTAAGAATTTCAAAATAACATTCGGCAAGCGGTATTATCTCCTCGAGCTTGCCAAGGGTGTTTGCCATCATCATTATCCCGTTTATAATCTGCATAAAAGAACCGCAATAAAGCACAAGAGAGCCGATTCCGAAAATTCCGAACAGTCCCTTTATTCCTATAAAGAGATAAACGCCGAAGCCTACAAGCGCGCCGAGTATGGCAACAAATGAACTTGCCTTCGCTGTGTGCATGGATATACGCCTCAGGGTTTTTTCGCCGTCTGTAAGTATTTTATCCGTAGCAATACCGTCTATCAAATCCTGCTCTTTATAAAGCCTGATTTCCTTTCCCGTTCTGTAATCGGCAAAAATATCAATAAACGCATAAAAAATTCTGTCAAGCTCCGCATAAGATTCATTTGCCTTTAAATATGATTTATTTAAATTGACAGCGACAAGCAGAATAATCACTGCCATGGCGAGAATCGAGCATATTATCGTTATAAGAAATACCGGCTTTTCAAAGAATGAATTGCCTGTTGTTATAAAACCCGCTTTTAGCAGCGGAATGATGATTATAACCGATATTATCAGGGTGAACAAACCGTTTAAAAACCTGAATGTTGTCCAAACGAAATACGGAAAGCGTGCCCATCGGCTTTTTTCCGCCTCCTCATGCCTGTGAACAAGCTGTTTGAAATCACTGTTTTCAAGCATACTGTATTCTGTTTTATAAAGCTTAGAGGCTACCTTTTTATTTTCCTTATTTAAAAGAAGATTTCTCAGATTTTCCGAATAATCGTCAAGAAAACTTCCAAGAAAAAACAGCACGAAATTTATTGCTATCGCAAGGCAGATGTAAAAAACAAGCGTTTTATAATCAGCTTTTGCCTGAAGCAGATCAATGAGCTTTGCCGTAAAAAATATGTTTACAAACGGTCTTACAGAGGCTGTTACGGACTGTACGGCAACAGCAGGCAGTATACGTTTTTCAAGGCTCTGTATTTCTCTGTATATTTTAAATACCGTATTCACCTTACTCATACAGTTCAACCCCCATTTCCTTATAATAACAGCTCTGGAGCTGATACATTCTGTAATACGCTCCTTTGAGGTGCATCAATTCCTCGTGCGTTCCGCACTCAGCCACTCTGCCGTCTTTTATAAACAGAATTCTGTCGCAAAAGCGTGTTGAAGAAAGACGGTGGGAAATAAAAAATGAAATTTTGTTTTCAGTCAGCTCGTTGTATTTCAGATAAAGCTCGTTTTCGGATATGGGATCGAGAGCCGCAGTCGGCTCATCAAGAATAAGAACCGGCGCATTTTTGTATACTGCCTTTGCAAGCAGAAGTTTCTGTTTTTCTCCGCCTGAAAAATCTGCCGCGTCCCTGTAAACCTCGCGCACCATAAGAGCATTTTCCTTTTTTTCAAGACGGTTTATTTTATCAGCGATTCCTGCCTGTTCAAGCGCAGAATACAGCTTCTCTCTGTCGTAATCTTTTTTTGCGCAGATGTTCTGCGCAATAGTCATCGGCATAAAATAGTAATCCTGAAAAACAACGGAAAACAAATCAAAATAGCTGTCCCTCGAAAAGTCACGGCTGCTTCTGTTATTTATAAGTATATTGCCTTCTGTTGGGTAATACAGACCGCAGAGAAGCTTTATTGCAGTTGTTTTGCCCGCGCCGTTTTCTCCGACAATAGCTATGTTTTCGCCCTTTTCAATTTTAAATGACATATTGTTTATCGTGCTGCTTTCGGCAGAGGGATATGTAAATGACACATTTTTGAATTCTATTGATTCTATCGTATCAAAATCCGCGTCGGGTTTATTCTTGCTTTCCTCATCGCTTTCAACATATTTTCTGAATGACGCGCAGTCATTGCAGCAGCGTTCCAATTTTGAGTAGGACACTACAAGGTTGATAATCCAGTTTGAAAATCCTGTTATGATTCCGAAGTAGAAAACAAAGTCGGAAACAGAAAGCTTTGACGCGGTTACGAGATAAATCAGATAGGCATAAGCGATAAACTGCCTTACAAGATTCAGCAGCGCCCTTGTTCCGCTTACGGCAGCACTCTGATGTGTATATTTTGAAATGATTTTCTCTATATCCGCTGTGATTTTAGCTGTTGTTTTTATAAAATAATTCTGAAAGTTGTAGATTTTTATATCCTTTGACGCGTCGCTGTTCTTACTCAGCTTATAAAAATAATCAAGTTTTGCGGTGAATTTTGAGACACTGTCAAGCGTTTTTTTCTGTTTTTTATTCAGCAGCCTCAGCAGGAAAAATTCACCTGCGCAGGTCAGAAGAATAATCAAAATCATTAAAATATTTATTCTATAAATCAGTGCCGCTGAAGCGATTACTCCCACAACGCAAACAAGAAAGTCATTGCAAGTTTCCATAAAATCCGCGCCTGAGGAAAAACGCGCGTTATAGAATTCCTCAGCGCGTTTCTGAATTTCTCTGCCCTCAAGACTCTCTATGTTCAAATAATCGGTATGCAGATTTTTTCTAAAAGCCATAACTGCATATCTCATACGGATAATACGGGCACTGCCTCTGATAAGCTCTTTCATAAAAGGATCCATCCAGATTGTAAATGTCAGCAGCAGACTTAAAAGAGCGACAATAAGTGTAAGTCTGCCGGGTGTTGCGCCGTTGCTGATACAGTCTATCATCGCCTTTGGTATATATGCCGTTACAAGAGGCTGGAGAACAAGCGCAGGAACGCGCACAAAAAAGAAAAGCAGACTTTTTTTGTCCCATTTGAGCCAGTTACCGATTATATATTTTAAATTTTCTTTCACTTCTGTAATCATCCGCCTTTCCGCGAAAGACGCCGAAGCGGTTATGCAGCTAATCCGACGGTCTTTCAACTGTTTAGTCATTTTTGCTATACGCATTCTGAAGTGTCGGCACACTGCAGGAATCGTGGAGGTGAGTGGCGGGGTGTGCAGCATCCCGTATTTCCATAGGGTGCCGATTGTCCGTAAAGGCATCAACGAATGGTACAAACCGTAGCCCGGAAATTTATTTCTTCCAAATCGACACGGTTTATCCGAACAATCCGTCACTGCCGATACCTCAACTTTAACTTACAGGAGGTCTCTAACGTTCAAATTCTTTCGCAAAAACGGTTACGGTTTTGACGTCCATTAAACTTGGATTTATGCTTGTATTTGTTCAAATTTATACATTGCTTGATTATCGGCGGCATTTGTATCAATAACGGTTAAGGTACAGGAGGGCGTTATGAAATCCTGATGACTCGCGCTGTAGCCGCTGACACTGCTCAGCTGATAATATCTGTTGTTGTAAAAGCTGCACATATTATCGCTGTGAATATGTCCTGTTGAGATAAGTGAAATATATTCATTGTCAGCCGTCATATCATCAAACAGCCTGTTTTCTTCAATTTCATCCAGAGGATAATAGTCTGATGCGTAAAATCCGTCATAATGACTGCCATTGTAATAGGCGGACTGAAAAGCGGGAGTTGCCATATGGAAAAACACGCTTGTACCGACTTTTCTTTCATTGATTCCGTTAAGAAGCCATTCAATCTGATTTTCCTTGATAAAATCATAGCTGCCGATTGCTTTGATTTTTCTTGCACCTGAATCCATAACAGCTATCGAATGAACAAGCCTTTCGCCCGATTTCAAATCTATAAAAAACTGCATAGAGCCGTCAACATTCTCATCATTGCCGCCTATAAAATTGTCATATTGGAGCATATAAGCGATTACGTCCTCGTTTTCACCGTCTATTTCCCCATCATTGTTTCCGGGCGCGAAGGTCCAAGGTATATCATAGCTTTCTATAAGCTGAGCGAAGAGAGAAATTGCCTGATATTTGTCATACGACGGCTTAAGATTAAATCCGTCAACAAGGTCTCCGTCCGCAATAATCAGGTCGCAGGGAGTTTTGTCAAGTATGACTTTAAGGTTGTCAAGGGTTTTCCTGTCATCTTCACAAACGCCGTCGAAAAAATGAGTATCGTTGATTTTCAGGACTCTGAATGTGCCGTCCTCCGCAACTTCCAAACTTACAGGTTCACGCGAGTAAATTTCATCGTAGCTGTTGATTGTTTCCGGTTTGTTAAAGTACAATCTGTACCCAAGATAACCGCCAAAGCAGATGACCGCCGCAATCAAAACAGCCGTTGCGGAAAGTATTATTTTTTTAGCCTTTTTCATACTTTCTTCTCCTCTCATTTTATAATGTAAATATTATACAGTATCAAAAATGAAAAAGCAACACAGCCTAAGGCGCTTGGTTCCATTATGCCCTGCAAATATGACGCAAAACGTGATTGACAGGCAAATGATTGCTGTGTTACAATAAAAGCAACGGGATACGCGGGGCTTTTAAAACTCCCGTGTATTCCGTTTTTACATCTTTGCAACGGGAGGGGCAAAAATGAGGTTTAATAAGGATAAAACCTTTAAAATTATGCAGATAACCGATATTCAGGAAATACCTAATATTTCGCCCGACACGCTGTCTCTTCTCGAGGCCGCAGTTAAGGAAGAAATGCCCGACCTTGTTGTTTATACGGGTGACCAGATCAAAGGCTACGGAGTTTCCTATAAAGGCAAAGGCAAAGAGCTTGAAAGGGCAGTCGGCAAAACAATCGCAAGGCTGCTTGAACCTGTTACAAAGAGAAATATTCCATTTGCGGTTACTTTCGGAAATCATGATCCCCAGGTGGGCATTTCCAACAGAGCGCAATTTGAAAATATCTATAAGGCTTTGCCGAACTGTATTGGCGTTCAGGCAGACGGAATTGACGGCGGAGGAACATATAATATACCTATTAAATCGTCCGACGGAACAGAGAAAGATGTTTTTAACCTTTATCTGTTTGACAGCGGAACCGATATGAAAACTGGCGGATATTATCCTTTCAGCACAGAGATAATCACTTGGTATAAAAAAACGAGAGAAGAACTGAAAAACAGGAATGGAGCATACGTTCCATCTATTGTTTTCCAGCATATTCCTCTGCCCGAATACTACAATGTTCTCAAAAGAGTCGGCAAGAGAGAAAAGGGTGCAATCCGCGCGTACCGAACGCATAAGAATGAATATTACAAGCTTGGAGACACCTGCCGTGAGGGCGATATGCTTGAGGAGCCGCCGTCTGTTCCCGATGAAAACACCGGTGAATTTGACGCGATTTCCGAGAAGGGCGACGTTATTGCGGTCTATGTGGGTCACGACCACAAAAACAGCTTTGTCGGCAGATATAAAAATGTTGACCTTGGATTTACGCAGTCCGCCGGTTTCAACGAATACGGCAACCGCACCAAGCGAGGCGTACGCTGCATTGTTATTCATGAGGACAACCCACGGGAATACAAGACCTATACAAGAACGTATGAAGAACTTGTCGGGACTAAGGTCAGCAGACCTTTATTCGATTTTCTGTCGAGTAAATTCCCCACAAATATTGACGCCGCAAAGCCGCTGATCGCAAAGGCGCTGGCGCTGATTGCGCTGATTGCGGCGGCAATAGTGCTCATGATTCAATTTCTTTAAGTCACGCAAACAAATCATTTTAAGAACATCGGAAAGGTACAGGTAAAAAAATGAAAAATGATAAAAGCAAAAATTCATTTGTTATGTGGACAGAAAAGCATACGGAATTTTGGAAATTCATAAAATTTATGATAGCCGGAGGCGGTTCTTCTGTCGTTGAGCTTATCGTTCATATGCTGTTGCTGAACACTGTTTTTGCCGCTCTGACCGAACAGCCTGTGCTGAATTCCGCTTTAAATATGATAGGAATAACGTCAAAAGGATACCTTTATACATATCTTATTTCAACAACGGTTGGCTATCTTATTGCGTTTATTTTAAACAGAAAAATCACGTTTAAGGCAGACGTCAACCCTACACTCAGTATGATACTTTACATTATTATGGTGGTATTCACCATTTTTGCAAACGGCTGGATTGGCTCTGCCATGACAACTTTTGCACAGGCAAAAGGTCTTTCCGGAAATTTTTGGGATCTTGTGATAAAACTTCTCGGAATGGCAATTCCGACGATATGGACTTATCCGTGCAACAGATTTATAATTCACCGTAAAAAGAAAGCAAATGTCTGAAAAACAGTCGGATGGTAATAATTTGAAAGGAAGATTTTATGGCGTCGGTTTTGACAAAAATTGCGGATGGAGTGATAAAACTCTCCGAAAAATTCACGGGGCTTTCTCAAGGCTCTGTAGGAAATGAAAGCTGTGATAAAAGCATAGCGGAGAATATGCCTGCGCTGTTGCGCCGTGCCGCTGCCGAGGGCGCTGTACTGCTTAAAAACAATGAAGTTCTTCCGCTTAAAAAGGATTCCGTTGTATCCGTTTTCGGAAGAGTACAGCTTGAATGGTTCTATACAGGCTATGGCTCCGGCGGAGATGTAAACAATCCTTATGCCGTGAATCTTGCACAGGGAATCGAGCAGTGTGAAAGCCTGAAAATCAATAAGGAACTGCTTGATAGATACACCGCATGGGATAAGGAAAATCCTATGGACCACGGCTTCTGGGGGCATTGGCCGAGATACAGTCCCGATATGCCCATTACAGACGATATTGCTGAAGCCGCCGCTGAAAACTCAGACTGCGCGCTTGTCTGTATAGGCAGATCTTCTGGCGAAGACAGAGAAAACGCTCTTGTCAAAGGCAGCTTTTATCTCACCGATGACGAAAGAAATATGCTTGAAAAGGTAACCGCCCACTTTGAAAAAACAGTAGTTCTTCTCAATATCGGCAGCATTATGGATCTGCGCTTTCTCAATGATTTCGGCGGAAAAATCGGCGCGGCTCTGCTTCTTTGGCAGGGTGGTATGGAAAGCGGCAATGCAGCTGCGGATCTGCTCTGCGGCATTGTAAATCCATGCGGCAGACTTTCGGATACGGTTGCGCGCAATTATGAAGATTATCCGTCTTCCTGCTTTGGTGCAAAAGATTTCAATAATTACGAAGAAGATATTTATGTCGGCTACCGCTGGTTTGAAACATTCAAAAAGGAAACCGTGTTGTATCCTTTCGGATACGGACTTTCCTACACTGATTTTTCCTGCGATTTTATTTCAGCCGTCAAAGATAAAAGCGGTTTCACATTTACGGCAGAAGTTAAAAATATCGGTGAGCGAAGCGGTAAAGAAGTCGTTCAGCTCTACATTGAAAAGCCCTGCGGTGAGCTAGGTAATCCCTCTCGCGTACTTTGTGCCTTTGCAAAAACAAAGGAACTTGCTGCCGGCGAGACGGAAATGCTCACGCTTTCCGTTCCGGCAAGACTGCTTTCATCGTATGACGACAGCGGAAAAACCGGCTTCAAATCATCATATGTTATTGAAAAGGGCCGCTACGGCTTTTATCTCGGTAAAAATGTGAGAGACGCGCGCTCTGTTTATACATATGTTCAGGAGGAAACAGCAGTTGTTGAGCAGCTTTCCGAGGTTTCCGCACCGAAAAATCCTTTTGATATTTTTATTGCTAAAGAGAAGAACGGCAGGAGGATTCCCGCAAAAGCTCCCGTCAGCACCTCAACAACGAGGCTGAAAGATATTATTTTGTCAAATCTTCCGAGCAGTGTTGAATATAGCGGCAACAAGGGTTATAAACTCAGTCAGGTAAAATCAGGAGAGATCAGTATGGACGATTTTGTCGCCCAGCTTGATTTGGAGGAACTCGAGGCGATAACGAGGGGCGACTATACGATGAACAGTCCTCTCGGTGCGGCAGGAAACGCGGGAACATATGCAGGCGTTCTGCCGTCACTGAGGGAAAAAGGTATTCCTGCGGTGACAACAACTGACGGACCTTCCGGAATCCGTATTAAAAACTCCTGTTCTCTTATTCCGATTGGAACACTGCTTGCCTGCACCTTTGATGAAGCGCTTGTTTCGGAAGTCTACGAGGCTGTCGGACATGAAATGACAGTTAAAAAAAGCGATGTTCTGCTTGCTCCCGGAATGAACATACACAGAAATCCTCTTTGCGGCAGAAACTTTGAGTATTATTCGGAAGACCCCTTCTTAACGGGTAAAATCGCCGCTGCGGCGGTAAGAGGAATTCAAAAAAACGGAGTTTCCGCCTGTCCAAAACACTTTGCGTGCAACAATCAGGAATTTCGCAGAAATAAGAATGATTCAAGACTTTCCGAAAGAGCGCTCAGGGAGATTTACCTCAAGGGTTTTGAAATTTGCGTGAAAGAGGCAAAGCCTGATAATATCATGACATCTTATAATAAAGTCAACGGCGTTTACAGCCACTATAACTATGAACTTTGCACAACGATTCTCCGCAGCGAATGGGGATTTGACGGGTGTGTTATCACCGATTGGTGGATGAAGCCGCAAAAAAGTCCCGAATTTCCGAATCTTTGCGATAATGCGTATCGCGTGAGGGCAGGAGTAAACGTGCTTATGCCGGGAGGAAAGAGAGTGGGCAAGCAAAAATGCGACGGTACACTTCTCAAAACCTACGGCAAGGCAGACGGCATAACGCTCGGAGAAATGCAGAGCTGCGCAAAGTATGTTTTGCGGTTTGCGATGAATTCAAGCGCAATGAACCGCAGATAATCATTTAAAGGATTAAAAATAAGCGGACAAAAAAGCGGAAGAGCGTGCAGTTCTTCCGCTTTCAATATAATAAAAAAATGTGTTATTTTAAGAAAGATCCCCCTCTTCCGAACGGAAGAGGGGGATTGATTGTTTCATTCCGGATTTTTAAAATTCAACTTCCACAGGATAACCGCCGTCGAGGTTTATATCACCCCAGTCCAGCCCACCGCTTAGTCCTGCTGTTGCAATATCATCACGAAGAGAATATTTAAGGATTTCAACATCCGGCTCTTTGTAAGTTCTTTTCATCTGTCGGCCTCCTTATTTCAGCACCGCAGTGTCGACAACGTTTGAATATACATATTTCTGATTTCCTGCGCTGTCCTTGTAGCTTATATATGCAACATATGAAATTGCCGCTCCGCTTTCCTGCAGCTCCGCAGGCATATTTGAGAAACCGATTGATACCGCAAACTGATTGCCTGTCTGGTTCAGAATCGATGATACGGGAACTGAGAGATTAAGAATCTTCTTGGCGTTGTTGACATCGGAAAGCTTAAGATCGCCTAACGGTCTATGGATTGAATCAACAAAGGTTCCGGCGTCAAGAATAATGCCTGCTCCTGTAATCGTTATTCCGTCGCTTTTCAACTGAGCAAATGAGCCGACAAACTGCGCTTTTTTGCCTGAAATAACCGGAGATTTTATTACAGATACATCAAAGTTCTCATCACCGTCTCCGCCGTTGCCTGTTCCGTATTTTTTATAGAGGTCACTGTATGTGTTACCGGTAAGAGGTTTAACATTCAAATCCTGGCAGGCGTAGAAAGTATATGTGTTGCCCATTGTTAATAATTTATGCGTATCATTATCCATAAGGGCCATAACCTGGTCAAAGCTCTCTCCTCCGGGGCTGTAAACGGTTACACGCGTATTATAATTCGCTTGCTGGGTTTGTGACTCCCCATTGTCGTTATACGGAAGTGTAACGATTTTGTAAGCAGCTGTTCCGATCGGCGTGTAGCTGACAAGGAGCGTCGTATCCTTTGTAAAGCTTGGCGAGTCAGCGGAAGTATACGGTTCTCCCGTGGGTTTTCTGTCTTCCATAACGGTATAGCTGTCTATTGTATAGAACATACGATTCGGAACTGTCGTATTTGAAAGAGGATAAGGTTCACCTGATTTAACATAGTCAAAGGCAATGGTGTTCTGAACGTGAGTATTATCGATAAATGTAATTTTTACATACTCGCTGTCATCGCCGTTGTCGCCTATATAGAGATCTGTATTTCCTCTTACATTGAAGCTATAGGTTTCAGCGGTAAGCAGATACTTCGGTTGCTGTTTATTGACAGTACCCTGAGCGCTTACAGTGCAGTACCAGCCGACAGAACCGCTGCCGTTTGTAACCTCAACGCTGTCGCCGTAATGGAACTTTGTCGCGTTTCCTTCTGTATCAAGACGGAAGTTGGAATAGCTCTTTGAACTTTCATCATAATCAGCTTTAAGATACTGAACCGAATTGTTTCTGTCATGAACGGCAACCGTGTATTCATATCTGCTGACAGAATTTTTTACTGTTTCAATGTGCGCCATTGCAACATCATAGTCATACGCTCTGACTTGTTCGCCGTTTATCTCAACATATGTAATTTCACGGTGTTCATTAATAGCGTCGTTGATTTTTCCCGTGTCGTAGTCATCGGCGTTGAGCGATTTGACGCCATTATATAAATTCTCGTATTCGTGGTTTGAATTTGCCGGAACAAGGGGGCTTGCTTCACTGTTATCAAGCCATGCCTTAAAGTCCGAATTGTAAATCCATTTTGCAAATTCCTGGCGTTCCGCCTCAATCGCTTCCTGCTCTGTTATGGGTACATTTGCCATTTGCTCGGGGGTGTAGTTTAAATATTTGAAATCACGAATCGCTTCGGCAAGCTTTTTAAGAGACTCAGAGGTATATTCATGTTCGTTTATATCTCTGAAAAGAAGATACCACGTGTCAATATAGCCGTAATTTTCAATCTTGTAGCCGCCTTCACCGTCGGGAACGGGACTGCCCTGCTTATCAAGCTCATAATCGGAGGCAAAGTCAGCGCGCTCTATAAGGCCGAAATCCGTTTCAGGATTGTAAACCTGGTCGGAGTCGCTTTCCGCGTTCCATTCGTGAGAGGCTTCCCAGAGCTTTTTGTATCTTGAATTGACCTCATTTACAATTTCGTCATACTTTTGTTGAATAGTCATACCATCGTTCATCGTCCAGTAATCAATAGGAGCGTCTGCCGCCGCTTCCGCCTCCGCGAGTTTATTGAGCGAATCGGTCGTATACTTATTTGTGTCGATATTATTGTCTACCCAGTTGATGAGGTCTGTAAGATTGGATGTGTCTATAATTGTTGTTGTCTGTGAATACGGAACTGTTGAATAACCATAATTGATATGCCATTTATAAGTTCGATTCAAATCCCAATTATAATCTCCCCGATACATTGCTCTTGTCATCATTCCGAGATGACCGCTGTATGTATAGTCAACCATTGAAGCGCCGTTTAAATCAGCGCCGGGATTTGTGTTTGGATTAGACGGAGAAACATTGAGTTTGTAGTCAGAAATATATGTTGACATACTTCCGTTTGTTTCAGTTAAAAGACCGCCGGTGTTGTTTGCTTCTGTTATTTTAAGGGCATCGTCGAAAGGTGTTTCTGTAGCTAAGAGATCTTTTCCTACACCTTTCCCGTTTGCAAGCCTGCCGAACAAATTACTTGAATTGGTGGTAGTCTTTCCGTAAATATTGCTGATTACATAATTGGTATCTGTGTTTTTGACTTTCGCTTCAAGATTACCTTTAAATCCCTGAATGGTTGTTAGATCGCTGCCGGTGGGATCATGAGCTTTATTTGTATTGTTATCTGTGATTGTAGGCTCATAAGTGTTGTCTGTTTCACTATATTTTGTATTGACATCTTCAGACTCATTGAAGTTGATGGAATCAACAAGCGTCCATTTTCCTCCGGCAGAATCATTATAGGTACCTTCAAGATTAAAACCGTCTTGAGTAAGTGAAAAAACAGGATTGCATATATCAAGCGCCATAGCGTCATGGGTCGTTCTTAAAAACGCTAAATTGTTATGGCGTGAAAATGTGAGTGTTATCGTTCTTTTATTGTAGTTTGCAGTGTTTTCCGTAGTAACCATAAGGTCGTCACCGGGATATAGGATCTGACCGTTATTCTCATGCGAGAAGGATTTGAAAAGACTTCCCCACGCGTCAACAATCGCAAGCGTTGTATCCTGGTATCTTCCAACAAGATTCATAGCGTAATTCTGTGTTCCCGGTTCAGAAAGATTGGCAAGCGGATTGCCCTTTTGCTTAAAGAGGTTTGCCGTGTCAACAGCGTTTTGAAGAACAATATAGTTTGAGTATTCCTCGGGCTTAAAGTCATTGGCTCTTTTCAACGCGCCGTTCAACGAATAGCCGTCGGGTTTTTTTGCGTCGTTCGCATAGGGGACAATTGCCTCGAAATTTATCTGCATATCACGGATAAGAGCAGTAATATTCCCCATTTGCGCCATAACCTTCATAAAGTTTTCCGGCGATTCCTCAAGCTTATACTCTTCAAGCGGATAATAATCGGCATTGCCTCCCCAGATTGCTTCTTTGGCTGCTTTAACGGCGTCTTTTATTTCCTGTGGCGTAACCGTTTTTGTGCCGGAAGAGCCGTCAGGATTTGTATACGTTGTTTCAAGAACAAAGAAATTCGGGTTGTTGGCGACGTATTCAGCGTTGCCTATAACGTTTTCAAGAACGGACGTATCAACTCTCTTTGACTGCGGCTGAAAAACAAACGCCTTAAGGTCTGCCGCCGCTTTTTCGGCTTTCAAATAGAGACTGTTCTCGTCTCCCTTATCCCGGTCATCGGGATATGGAGGCTCGGCAGACGTTGCGTCGGACATAATTTGGAGTGCGTTTTCGTACAGCGTTTTGAAAGCTTCCCAGTTTGAGAATAGAAGATTCGGATTGTTAGCGGGATTGTCCTCCGTATAGTTGCTGTACTGGTCATAACGCTCACGGTAAACCTCAATCTGCTCTTTCAAATCTTTATAAACAGTCGGGTCGGGCGTTCTCTCGGAAGCGTCAAGCGCGTTTACGAGAGACTCTATTGTTTCGCCTGCTTTATTTACCGATTCCGCCACATTCGTAACGGAACTGAACGACGATGTGGGATCATATTTTATGGCATCATCAAAAGCTTTGATTACAGCTTCAAGACCGCCGTTACCGTAGCAGTGTGATGTACCTATACTAAGTTTCTGGCTGTTTCTTGTGATGGCGTCGGTCAGCGCTTCATAGTTCACCATATAGATAGGCGTACCTGCCCCGTTTTTGTAGTTTTGACTGTTTGCAGATACATCTGTTGAGACGAACCAGGAAGCGTTAATTGTTTTTGTATATTCGCCGTCGTCCATTTTATAATCAACATTGATATAGTTCGCCATAATGCTTCCATTAATGTTATTAAAGTTAAGACGATTGCTCCTATAGGAAGCGGACTGAATTCCGGGCATACCCGTATAGGCACTGTATGCAGACTGTTTTATTGATTTTGCAGGATCATACGCCCACCAGTGATCAAGCGAATTGGTAGCATCATGATACAACCAGTAATCGGGTAGTGATATTTCCGTTGAAAATGCAATTGAACCCGTGTCGGCAGTCGGATAAATTGCCCAGATGTAGTATTCGTGACTCTCGTTATCACTTTGACCTGCCGCAAGAATGGGTATTCTTGGCTTTTTGCCTTCCTCGGGGTCTGCGGTGTAAAGCACAACGGGAGTTCCGTAGTAAAGCTTTGTTGTTGATTGACTTACACCGATTGAGGCAGACGGATTGTCTCTCGTAATGATCGGAGAATAGATGATATTTTGATAAGTGCCTTCGGCACTCGTATGTTCTCCGTCATCGTTGGTTGTTGGATTAACAAATTTAATAGCTTCGAGCGTATCCGGACCGGATGCTTTTTTATCCTCAACAGCAATCTGACCATTTGCGGCGTCCCATACTTCCATTTGTTCAACGGCATCATTCAGCACCTTTGCAGCACCTTTAACGGTTGTCTTGTCTGTTGAATCGTCATCGCCTATTTCGGGCCTTTGGTCTGCCGGGCCGTAAACATAATCATCATACAATAAATGAGCGTTTCTGTATGCTTCATAGGCGCTGCTCATATTTGTGAAAATTGTGCCGTTCATCTTTATTTCGTAATTTTCTATTGCTTCATTCAGAGCCGATATTGCCTGAGCTGCTATTTCTTCCTCTGTTTCGGCATAAACCGTAAACGGCAAAGACGTAAGCGCCATAATGAGTGAAAGCATGGCGCAGAGCATCCTTTTTGATAGCTTAACTTTCATAAAAATAACCTCCTTGAATAATTACAAATGTTAAGAGGTGTATTTTTCGGCGTTTTACACAAAAACAAGGAACAAAATGTTGTTTTTGTATAATATTCGCCTAAAAATTACACCTATGTGCCTGCCCAAATTCGAGGTAATCAGAGGAAATCTGACCTTTTTCCGTGTGCCTTTTTCCGCGAATCGAACGGGCGAAAAATCGGAATAATAATAAAATAGGTATAAAAATACCAATTTTATTTATTCATATTTTGTTAATATAATAGCACAGGGTATATAAATTGTCAACATACTGATAAATTTTTTTATCACTAAAAAATTATTTTGTCAAAGTTGCACAAAGTGGTTTACTTTTATTATATTATTTCTTTATAAATTTGTTATAATTGTTGTTTTTTTGAAGAAAGCCCGCGAAAATATTTTTTGAAAAACCGCATAAATACTTGTTTTTTCCTTCTTATTCAAAAGAAGGAATATTTTTTGCAATTTGCACAAATCATTTCTGTTTCATTTCTGTTTTTTGCATCATTTTAAAGCCAATTATACAAAAACAACATTTTGTGGTTGAAAATGCCGAAAAATGCAACTTATCTTTTGTATTTGAACAAGGAGGTTATTTTATGAAAGCTAAGCTATCAAAAAGGATGCTCTGCGCCGTATTTTCGCTTATTATGGTGCTTACATCTTTGCCGTTTACGGTATTTGCAGATGAAGAAAATCCCGCTTCACTTCTTGACACTGCCATTGAAAACTATGAATCGGCAATGAACGGAACGGTATACAAAAGCGGTATGGTCGATGCGTACAACGCATACATTGAAGCGTTTCAGAAATACGACGCGTACATTTTTATGAAGTACAAAACCAATGAAAGCGGTCCTGCTCAGCCGGAGGCTGCTGTTTCTGACGCTGACGCAAGAGAAGCCGCTGAAAAACTTAAAGGGGCAACGGAGACTATGGTCAATTCCGGCGCGTGGACCGCTCCTGCCGTACCTAACACTATGCCGCAGTTTGAAAATGACTACTATGGCGGTCTGGAAAGTGAATGCTATCAAAACATTTTATATATGCCTGACATAACGCGAGAGAATCTTGCAGGTTCAAAAAATACAGATAATGGAAGCAGTAAGAACCCGGCAACAGAAGTAAGGCTTTATTATACTTCGGCTGTAGTAGTTTATGACGGAGAACATACTCCAAGAGTGCCCATTATGGCAAAAGCGATTGCCACACAAAACAAAACGAGATATGTTTATGCCCTGTATCCTGTTACGGGAGAGAATAAATTTGTAGATTCAAATCAGTTTTCTCTTGTAAATTATTGGCGCGGCAATTATGGTGCTGAGCATCTTGATTTTTCATGGGCATGGAAACAATTCGGAGCTAACGCTTTCGGCTATTCAATGACTACGGGCGCAAATGGTATTCAGTCTACGCTTCATAGAAGTGCTCAACTCGGGAAACAGGTTGATTTTGCTGAGGAGCCGGCATATGCGAATTCTATGAATATCATTTATCCGATGACAGTTACGGAATATAACGCGACGATCAATCCGATATGGTATATGGGCACCGGTGAAACTGAAGATTCCGATGATGCTTGGTTCAGCAGTTCACCCATATATATGATAAACGGCACGCTTGTCAACGACGCGATAAGCAACAATAGCCAGAAAATCAATATAGGCGGAACCAATTCCTATGGCGGCGGCGGTATGCGCGATGTTTTAAAGGCGTATGAAGCCGCGATGAAATTTGATTTGAACAGCTACAAGAATGATTTTTCCTCTAAAGGAATAACAGCCACACTGGATCAAATCAAAACGGATATGGAAAAATATGTCAACGATCTGAATAACAGCGAGGCAACACCCGATCCGAGCGGTTATGATCTTCTGAAAAAAGCAATCCTTAATAATAAAGAACGCTATGACGGGTATGTTGCCTTTGATGATGAGGATCCGAATACTCCGAGCGACCCTGACGATGTCTTTACCAACTGGTCGGACTTCAGAAAGCTTTATGAAGACAGCATCAAGATAATACAGGATGTAATTCTGAATGTAGATGAAGAGGAAAACTATCCTCCGTCAAGATCGGAAGAAGCAGCCGCGAAGGCAACGGAGCTGAATGAATTCCAGCTTATCCCGAAAGGAAACCACGTTGACACGAATCTGCTTGAATATGTTATAGAAAACGCTCAGTATATAGTAAACAACAAGGAATACTTCAAGGGCTTTGACGATCCCGATGGAGCAAACATCAAGGCTACGGAAATCCAGAACGCGATAGACAACGCAAAAATCGCTGTCTGGGGTTCCATTGAGCATTATCCCTATGATGAGTTCACACCGTATGACGAGGGAGACGAATATGTTAAGGTTATAGCGCAGATCGCGGCCATTAAAAAACTTATCATAAATATGTCAATAGATTTCGACGCAGTGGTTGCTTACGCGAATAATGAATCGCTCAACAGCGCGCTTGAACAAGCGGCAAAGATTGCTCAGGAAAGCGAAAAATACGCCAACTACGCAGTCCTTGCGGACGCCGTTTCCCTGGCGGAGCGTTTTAAGGATCCCGAAAACGGAACCGCGATTCTCAATGAGCCGGGAAGACAGGGCTATGCCGAACAGCTCGTTTCAAGCTATAAAGACTATGTTTACGCGGTTGTAGACGCTATAGAGGGCTTGTACGGCGCGTTTTCATATAATATGAACGGAGCGCGCGTTGCTTCAAGTGGGAACGACAGTTTTGAAGGTCACGAAGTGAAATATTCTCATACAGTTAAAGGTTGGGGTTGGACATATGACCATACAACAACGAATACTTTTAGATACAAATTCTATGAGGATTCCGGTACGTTTATAAGAAGTCTTTCCACTGATATGACAGGTGAAAA
Organism: uncultured Clostridia bacterium; assembly: GCA_947585615.1. GTDB lineage: Bacteria > Bacillota > Clostridia > Oscillospirales > Acutalibacteraceae > Eubacterium_R. Next base: position 11,446 of record CANPXD010000014.1, on the reverse strand, counting down.
TGCCATAGATTTAAGAGACGCGGAAATTGAATGGCAGAATAATGAAGGGTCGAACGGCTACAGTCCGCAGCTTCTTGATTCAATAAATCTTGATATAGCTCCACCACGAAACAGCGCTGACGAAGAAATCGTCGGAAATGATAAAAACGGTGCAAGAGCGTCAAGCTTTCCGGGAGGACTGACGGCAAGTACTTCCGGCACGGACGGTAGTACTACGGGAACATTTGAGATTTATGATATTATGGGTATGACTACAACCGACGGCAATAACGCCGGTTCTTTGGGCACAGACAAGAACGGCAATTCAGTGACAAGCAAAAGCTATGTATGGGATGACGAACTTAAAACGACAACAGAAGACTTTAAGGGCGTTCTTACAATACCCAACGGCGGAATAGTCAGACTCAAAGCGTCACAGAGACTTAATATTACCGGAAACAGCGCTCAGCTTCCGAATGTCCCCGACGACCCCGCAAGCGCCGCGGAAAATCCGAACATCACCGCGGCAAGACCGATCACATACACCAAAAACGGAAACCTCGGATTTGTTGCTTACTATCGTATGAGATATCAAGGTGCGACATCTTCATCAAATCAACATATGTGGGTGGCTTCTCCAAGTCTTGCTTACGTAAGAACGGCAAAGGTTATTGACACAACAAACCTTACCGCTCTGATTGAAAAAATGGAAACCCTTGTCGCAACGACAGACTATACGGCGGCTTCCACCGAGAACCTTAAAAATGCCATTGTTGAAGCGGAAGCTCCGTTTGAGGTATGGCTTGCAGACGAAGGCGACATAACAAAAGCATTCCAGGACAGATATGATAAAATTTGGAACGCTTACAAGGCGCTCCAGCTCCGTGCCACGAACTTTGAAACAAGATATGATTCTCTTTCGGGTAATGAAACGCCCGGTTACTACGCGAAGGAATATGATCTGTTTGCCGACCTCAACTACGGAAAATATACCTATGAGTCGATGACAAATCTCGGAAAATTCCTTGATTTGGTATATGATGAAGCGCTTACCGAGGAGACGATGGACGCCAAGCTTCAGACGCTGTTCAATACAGAACAATATGATCTTGATAATCACACATATCAAACCATTAAAAATATCATTGATTCAGTATATTCACAGCCGAGATTCAGCGGTATAACTTTCAAAGGCTTCAAATATGTCAAGTTTATAAACGACGACAGCGGAGTCTCGGCAAAAGAGGCTATGGACGTACCGAAGAGCGAAGAGCTTATGGTAGAAGCAGAGGGCGAACTTCTTAAGGCGCTCATCTATTCCGACGAAAACGCAAACAATCTTCTTCTTCCGTCATCCAGTGACGCGTATCTTGCGGTTGTAGACGAAGCAAGATCGCGCAACGGCGATGATTATAACACGGAAGTTATTAATCAGGTTATCAGCAAAACGTTGACACAGGATGCCGTTTCCATAAACGGAAAGTCTTATTTTACCTACAATTATAAGGACGCAATAACAAAAATCGAGTCTGAGTTGAATAAGACCGGCACCAGATATGAATACACGGTAGCGCTTCACAACGCAGACAATTCGGTTCAGTATCTGAAAGCCGACTATGATGAAGATTCAAAGAGCTATTCAAACTTCCGTCTTGATACAGAAGAAAACGCGACAAAGTTCCATTACGGCGACAGCGTTGAGGTTACAAACAGCAACGGTTCTGTTGACTGGTACTGCACTGTAAGCGCGAAGGGTACTGTTAATAAACAGCAACCGAAGTATCTGCTTTCCGCTGAAACCTACAGCTTTAATGTAAGAGGCGATACAGACCTTTATGTTGACGATAAGCAGAATGACGCGCAGTATGTTAAGATAAGATTTATTGATAATACACGCGTTCAGAATACGATTGCGTTTGACTATGTTGAATCAGGCAACGCTTATCAGCTTTCCGATACTCCTGTTCAGCAGCGTTTATATTACAGCATAGAAAGCTATACGGTTATGAAAGACGGTCAGCCGACAGGGGAAACGTATGTTCCTTCACAGGAACCGACCTTCACCGAAGATACCACGCTGCTTGTTAAATTTGTTCCGAACGGCGACAAGGCGGATTACACCATAACGACTCTGAACAGTGAAAATGACGGTGTATACGGAACGCCGCAGCACGTTTACTACAATCAGCTTGTAACGGTTGAACACGAAATTGGTTCGGGATTTGATCAGATTACAGCGCTTATGGATAATGATACGCATAAAATCTTAGCTATGGGTAACACCTATTCTTTCTACGCCTGCCAGGATCTGAACGTTAAGCCTCTTACCATCGACACTTACAACAGCCTTTACATGGATTATGTGTCAAATAACGGTACAGGCGGAGACGGAGACACCAATTTCGATGTATCGGTAAACAAAGCGCCTGTTATTTCAGGCAAAAAGGCACAGTTTGTTGGTTCGTTTGCTCAGCTCAGAGACAGCGATATAACAATTACAGGCGCCGGAATTGTACTTGACGCAGGCTCATTTTTAGATACGACACACAGACCGCTTGATAATCTGAAACTTTCGGATGTCAACAGCACAAACAAGGTTCTTAATCTCTCAGTTCCCGTATCAAAGATTTTGAATCAGACCGGCAATCAGTTCGCGGTATCAATCGGCTTCTCAAATATGCCCGGCGACAGCGCAAATATTTCATACGTTGCGTATATCAGCTACAAGGACAGCAGCGGAGAACAAAAATACGTATATTCAAATGTTGTTTCCGACGCGGTGCTGAAATAAGGAGGCCTATAGATGAAAAGAATTTACAAAGAGCCGGATATTGAAATCCTTAAATATTCTCTTCGTGATGATATTGCGACAGCAGGACTTATAAGCGGCACTGACTGGGGCGAGATAAACCTCGACGGCGGTTATCCTGCGGAAGTTGAATTTTAAAAATCCGGAATGAAACAATTTTCCCCTCTCCCACCTGGGAGAGGGGTATTTTCTGTTTCAACGTTGATTTTGATGTGTTCTATGTGCCGTGTATTATAAAATAACTATTATTTACATTAAAGGGAATCCTTGTTTAATTATTTTGCTTGTGATATAATTAGGCTCGATTGGAGTGATAGAGATGGAAAGCAAAAGAATTATTTGGCTTGATTTTGCACGAAGCGCCGCAATTGTTTCCGTGGTTTTTATGCACTGTATTGAATCGGCATACAGAATGAGCTTTGAAAGCGTTCAGAATTTGAGTTTTATATCAGGTCTTTTTCGTGCCTGCGGCTACACGGCGGGAAGAATAGGCGTGCCGATTTTTTTCGCGATTACCGGATGGCTTCTATTGGAGCGTGATTATTCAACAGATAAAAAGATTTTATCGTTTTATAAGCATAATCTGCTTCCGCTTATTCTGACTTCCGAAATCTGGATTGTGATATACTTTATCAGAAGTTTAATTAAATCAAAAAATGGTCTTATAAGCGATCTTATCTGCGATATGCTGTTTCTGAAAACACCGTCTATGGGACATATGTGGTATATTCCCGCTATAATCGGAATTTATATCGCGATTCCGTTTGTTTCAAACGCGATAAAAAAATTGTCTGACAAAACACTCCTTATACCGATTTGCGTTGTTTTGCTGTTCTGTTACGGAAGCAAACTATATAACATTTTTGCAGAAGCATACTCGTGGGAGATAACAGTGAGCGCAAAGCTTGAGTTAGGATTTTTAGGCGGCGTTTACGGCTCATATTTGCTTATCGGTCTGCTTTGCAGGCGCGGCGCGTTCAAAAAAATTCCTTCCATAGTTCTTATAATCGCGGCGGCTGTATCGTTTGCGTTTTGCGTGTTTATCATAATCACAACGGTTCGCCACGGCTATGATTATCATCTCTATTATGATTTTATCGGCGTTTTTGTGTGCTCAACGTGCATTTTTGAATTGTTCAGCAGATTCAGCTTCAAAAGTGCCGCGGCACAAGCGCTCGGAAAAGTGTTTACCGGACTTTCACTGATAAGCTTCGGTATGTATTTTATTCATAAGCCGCTGCTCGATGATATAAGGGAATATGTGGTCGCATTTGGATTTCCGAAATATATAAATACTGTTTTGCTGTTTTGCGTTGTTTTTGTGCTTAGCGCGGTTATAGCGTTCATTCTCTCTAAAATCCCGAAAATCAAAAAGTGGCTTTTATTTATCAAATAGTGTTTTGAATCGGCATATAAATCATTTAAAATCATGGCACGTGCATTAATAAATGTTTTAAATATATGAATCCGCAGCAAAATCCATTTATGAATGATGAAGTTTTCCTGCTTTTTAATATGTAAAGATGATTATGCCGGTATGCCTGTTTTATTTCGGCATAGTTCAGACCGCTTTATTGATAGTTTGAGAGGCGCTTTTTAAAAGCGCCTCTTTTACTTAAATATAAAGCTGATAAATAACAAAGCTCAGACCGGCTTGAAATGCGAAAAGATCGGAGTGTTCATATTTTCCTTGTAAAGTATATAAAAAGAAATGCCGTGTGTTTGCAAATCACTCCGAATTTAACGTTTATAAAAACATGGTATTTTTGCGTGGGATATGACTGCCCTTTTTTATCAGCAAATCATACCGCTCTCTATCCAGCGCATAACAGACGGATATTCTTCTTTATATTCATCAAGCTTTTCGGTGTTTGCATCAACGAAAGCTTGAAATTCATCGGCGTCCTCAAAATCAAATATGAAATCCTGCTCAAAATCATATGTTGCCGTGAACAAATAATCGAAAATATCGTCCGCCGAAAAATCTTCAAGCATTTTATCCGCCGAAATCTCCGTCCAGTAATCAAGCGCGTTTTTCACAGTGAGACCGAAATCGTCCGCATCATATTCTATTCTTGGATTTTCGCGGCAATATTCTTCAATCTCATTTTCGTTTACACCAAGATTTTGAAGATATTCAACTACATCCTCAAAATCCGTTTCGTTTACCGCGTCATATATTCTGTATACAAATTCTCCTACTATATTTTTTAAAGCAACAGCCTTGAAAACGGAATCAATTTCATAGCCGTCCTCGTCGGTTATTACAAAGCCGTCCTCTCGGAACTGTTCCCATATTAACTGGTAAAATACAAGGTGTTTAGGTGTTTCCGCAAATATTGCTTCGTCAATGTAGGAATCTATATCCATTTTTACTTCCTCTTTTCTGTTCCTTTATTCTTTTCCGCTTCTATTATTTATACTATTCTATACCATTACGATATTATTTTCAATATTGCAATAAAAATTATTATCGGCTATAATTAGTATTAGAAAGCAGTCTGTTGATATTTGATCATAAAAAGGGAATTACTGTTTTTGAACAATAAATGATTTTACTTTTACGGTGATATAATGAATTACGGCTTTTTCAGGGCAGCCTCCGCTTCACTCAAGCTGAAGGTTGCCAATCCGTCATACAACAAGGAAGAAATAAAAAAAGCAATTGATGCGGCGCTTGCTGAAAATGCACGGCTTATCGTCACGCCTGAGCTTTCTGTAACAGGTTACACCTGCGGCGATCTTTTTTTTACCAAATCTCTGCAGAACGCGGCGGACAAAGCATTGTTTGATATAGTGAGATATACAAACGGTAAAAAAATAGTTGTAGTCGTCGGCTCTGTCTGTGAAATGAAAAATAAGCTCTATAATTGCGCTTTTGTTATTTTTGACGGCAGGATTATTAAAATCATTCCGAAAGCAAATCTTGCCAACTACAATGAATTCTATGAAAAAAGATGGTTTGCTTCCGGGAACCGCACGGACTGCTATATAAGCAAATACGACGCCGTTATGAGCACAAACTTTATACTTGACGTCGGAAACGGCGTGAGAATGGGCGTTGAACTGTGCGAGGATCTGTGGGTTCCGAATCCGCCGTCCGCCGAGCTTGCCCTGAACGGAGCAAACGTCATAGTTAATCTCTCCGCTTCCGACGAATATGTTTCAAAAGCCGATTACAGAAGAAGTCTGATTACGAATCAGTCCGCAAGATGTGTGTGCGCTTACATTTACGCGGGCGCGTCAGTTTACGAAAGCACAACAGACCTTGTTTTCAGCGGCGCAACATTGATCGCGGAAAATGGCGCTGTTCTTGCAGAGGGAAAGCGTTTCAGCAGGGAAAATGTTATTACATTTGCCGATATTGATATTGAAAAACTGAACACGCTTCGTCAGAAAAATATGAGCTTTGAAAGTGCGGAGGACAGGCACTCTGATTTTGTCAAGCTTGAGAATGATGAAAACGATTTGAAATACAGATTTGTTGACCCGCGTCCTTTTGTTCCTGTTGACAACGGGAAGAGACGCGAGCGCTGCAGTGAAATTTTTGCGATTCAGGCGTCGGGACTTGCAAAGAGAATTGCGCATATCGGCTCAACCGGTGCGGTTCTTGGCATTTCGGGAGGTCTTGATTCAACGCTTGCGCTTCTTGTCTGCGCGGAGGCTATGAGACTTCTCGGTATGAAAAACTCCGATATTCTGGGAATAACAATGCCCGGCTTCGGAACTACCGACAGAACATACGCAAACGCTCTGAAGCTGATGGAAAATCTCGGGGTTAAGGTAAAGGAAATCAGCATAAAGGAAGCCTGCGTTCAGCATATGAAAGATATTGAGCATGACCCTGCAATAAAGGATATTACCTATGAAAACACGCAGGCGAGAGAAAGAACGCAGATTCTTTTTGATATGGCGAACAAGCATAAAAAGCTGCTTGTGGGAACGGGCGATTTAAGCGAGCTTGCGATGGGCTGGTGTACGTATAACGGAGATCATATGAGTATGTACGGAGTGAATGCCTCAGTACCGAAAACGCTTGTCAAATATCTTGTCGAATATGCCGCGAGCGTAAGTGATGAAAAGACAGCCGCCGTATTGAATGACATACTGAACACTCCCGTTTCACCTGAACTTCTTCCTCCCGATAAAAACGGAAAAATCGCCCAGAAAACAGAAGAAAATATTGGTCCTTATGAGCTGCACGATTTCTTTCTGTATCATTTTGTACGCTTCGGGTTTACAAAAGAAAAACTTGTCTTTTTGGCGAAAAAGGCTTTTGACGCCAAATACAGCGAGGAGGAAATTCGGCACTGGGCGGATGTCTTTATCAGAAGATTTTTCACAAGTCAGTTCAAAAGAAGTTGTATTCCGGATTCGCCGAAGGTGGGAACTGTTTCGCTTTCTCCGCGCGGTGACTGGCGAATGCCGTCGGACGCTTCCTATCAGGACTATATATAATTGATGTTTCAGAAAGGAGTTTTATACAATGGAAGAAAATACTAATAATGTTAATGAAAACAGCAGTGAAAAAGCAAAAAGGAAGAAAATCGTAATCATAATTGCTGCGATAGCCGTCATAGCGATTATTGCAGCGGCAGTTCTATTTGCTTTGACAAGAAAATCCGACAACGGATATGTAGACACACCGATTGTAACCGAAATTGTTACCGACGCACAGGGAGAGCCTGTGACTGATGATCAAGGCGAGGTTGTTACACGGGTTGTGACAACGGCAAAGAACAACAGCGCCAATTCAGGTTCCGGAAATAACAAACAAAGCGGCAACTCTGCCGGTAATCAGAACAGCGGGTCCGGCAGCAGCAGTCAGGGAAGCGGCTCGGGAAATGATAATCAGGGAAACAGCGCAGGCGATAATCAGGGAAGCGGCTCAGGGAATAACAATCAGAGTGAGGGAAATGTAAATCCGCCAATTGATCCGCCGCAGCCTGATGTCAGCAAACCGAGAAAAATCAAAATCACGGTCGTTTTACCCGCCGGTAAAGAGGATACACTTGAAATCTCTATAAATGGAAAGCGCGTCATATCGGAATCCGTTAAGCTTGATCTGAATAGTGAACGCTATTTTGAAACGGAAGAGTATACGGGAGATGTGACTGTTGAAGTAAAACTCGTATCATACGGCTCGCAATATAAAACGACCGTTCCTGCGGGAAGCGATTCTGTAAAAATTTCTATGCCGCTTAATCAGGTTGAGGAGCAGGAAGGCATTGACGATTGAGCAAATAAGCAAATTATATTAAAAGGGCGCTTTTGCGCTCTTTTTTGTTGAAAATACCAAAAATATAATATTGAATTTATATGTAACTGGTGTTATAATGTTTTCGGTTACGGACAAAAAGTCCCAAACATTAATATTTATAAATCCATCATAGGAGGAAATTCAATGGCAAGAAAAAAGAAAACCATGGATGGCAACAATGCCGCCGCGCACGTTTCTTATGCGTTTACGGAAGTTGCAGCCATCTATCCAATTACCCCTTCTTCCGTTATGGCAGAGGTTACAGATGTTCTTTCTTCTCATGACACTAAGAATATCTTTGGTCAGAATGTAAGAGTCCAGGAAATGGAGTCCGAAGGCGGAGCGGCAGGCGCGGTTCACGGATCGCTTTCCGCGGGAGCTTTAACGACTACATACACGGCTTCCCAGGGTCTTTTGCTTATGATACCGAATATGTATAAAATCGCCGGAGAACTGCTGCCGTCGGTTATTCACGTTTCTGCACGCTGCGTCTCAACACACGCTCTGAATATTTTCGGTGATCATTCGGATATTTATGCGTGCAGACAGACAGGATACGCAATGCTCTGCTCCAATAACCCTCAGGAGGTTATGGATCTCGGCGCTGTTGCACACCTTGCTACGCTTAAAAGCGGTGTTCCGTATCTTCATTTCTTTGACGGCTTCCGTACATCCCACGAAATCCAGAAAATAGAAGTATGGGATTATGACGACCTGAAATCAATGGTTGATATGGAGGACGTTCAGCGTTTCCGTGCTCATGCTCTTAATCCTGAGCATCCCACGCTTCGCGGCTCGGCTGAAAACTCAGACCTTTTCTTCCAGCACAGAGAAGCGTGCAACAAGTATTATAACAATGCCGTTGAGGCAACTGTTAAATATATGGACGAGATAAACGCCAAAATCGGCACGGATTACAAGCCGTTCAACTATTACGGCGCGGAGGACGCGGAGCATATAATTATAGCTATGGGTTCCGTCTGCGACACGATTGCCGAAACGGTTGATTATCTCAACGCAAAAGGTGAAAAAACGGGCCTTGTAAAGGTTCATCTTTACAGACCGTTCTCAGCTAAACATCTTCTCAATGTAATTCCTTCAACAGTTAAAAAGATTTCTGTTATAGACAGAACTAAAGAACCCGGCTCAATCGGTGAGCCTCTTTATCTCGATGTCGTTGCGGCTCTCAAAGGCTCAGCATTTGAGACGACTCCCGTTTATAACGGACGCTACGGTCTCGGTTCAAAGGATACTGTTCCTGCTCATATCATTTCGATTTATGACAATATGAAAGCTGCCGAACCGAAACAGACGTTCACGATCGGTATCGTTGACGATGTAACAAATCTCTCCCTTGAATCCGGTGAAAATGTAGACACAACACCTGCCGGGACAACGTCATGCAAATTCTGGGGACTCGGTTCGGACGGTACAGTTGGCGCAAACAAGGATTCAATAAAAATCATCGGCGACAACACAGATAAGTTTGCACAGGGCTATTTCTTCTACGATTCCAAAAAATCAGGCGGTATCACGGTATCGCATCTTCGTTTCGGAGACAACCCGATTACTTCTACATATCTGATCAACAAGGCTAATTTTGTTGCGTGCCACTGTCCCTCATATGTAACAAAGTATGATATGGTACAGGATCTTGTTCCGGGCGGAACATTCCTTCTTAACTGTATCTGGACTCCGGAGGAACTTGACAAGGAGCTTCCTGCCGCAATGAAGAGATACATAGCCGAGAATGACATCAATTTCTATATTATCAACGGTATTAAAATTGCCGAGGAGGTAGGTCTGCGCGGACGCGCTTCAACAATTCTCCAGTCCGCATTTTTCACAATCTCGGGAATTCTTCCCGTTGACAAAGCAATTGAGCTTATGAAAGCAAAAGCAACCGCAAAATTCTCAAAGAAGGGCGACGCTATTGTTGAAGCTAACCATAACGGTATCGACCGCGGCTCAAAAGAACTTATTAAGGTAGAAGTTCCCGAGAGCTGGAAGAATGCCGTTGATGATGAGAAAGAACTTGAAGTTAAAACAGATCGTCCCGAAATGAAAAAATTTGTCAGGGAAATTCTAGATCCTGTAGGTCACCAGAAAGGCGACACCATCCCTGTATCCACCTTTGTCGATATGGCTGACGGCGTATTCCCGCAGGGTTCGGCCGCATTTGAAAAGCGCGGTATTGCTGTAGATGTTCCTGAATGGGATCCCACTTCCTGCGCACAGTGCAACAGATGCTCGATGGTATGCCCCCACGCCGTTATCCGTCCCGTTGCGCTCACCGGCGAAGAACTTGCGGATGCGCCCAAAAACACAAAGACAGCAGAACTTAAAGTACCGAAAAACACAGGTCTCAAGTATGCTCTTATCGTTTCCACATTAGACTGCACAGGCTGCGCGTCATGCGCAAATGTATGTCCCACAAAGTCTCTTACTATGAAGCCGATTGCTTCTCAGATGGAACAGCAACCTGTATTTGACGCTCTCTGCGAGCTTCAGCCGAATGCGGCAGTAGCTTCTGATAAAACAATCGTTTCAACGCAGTATCTTAAGCCGTATCTTGAGTTCTCCGGCGCTTGCGCGGGCTGCGGCGAGACGCCATATGCAAAGCTTGTTACACAGCTTTTTGGAGATAAGATGTATGTTGCAAACGCAACAGGATGTTCATCAATCTGGGGCGGCTCTGCGCCTTCAACACCCTATACCGTAGATAAGAACGGCAACGGCCCCGCATGGTCGAACTCACTGTTTGAGGATAATGCCGAATTCGGTCTCGGTATGTTCCTTGCTCAGACGCAAATTCGTGCAAGACTTGCCGAGGATGCGCTTGCGCTTAAGGATTCATCCGTCGCAAAAGAGGTAAAGGATTATCTTGACACATTTGAGGATACGCGCGCAAACGACGCTCCCGCGAAAGCGCTTATTGCCGCTCTTGAAAGTGCAGAGTTTGCGGGAGAAGAAAAGGCAGCCGCTGAGGACTTCCTCAAGGATAAAGATTATGCCGCAAAGAAGAGTCAGTGGATTTTCGGCGGCGACGGCTGGGCTTACGATATAGGTTTCGGCGGTCTTGATCATGTCCTTGCTCAGAATCAGGATGTCAACGTGCTTGTGTTTGATACAGAGGTATATTCAAATACAGGCGGTCAGGCTTCAAAGGCTACACCTACAGGCGCTGTTGCACAGTTTGCGGCATCCGGTAAGGTTACGAAGAAGAAGGACCTTGCAAAGATTGCTATGTCTTACGGCTATGTTTATGTTGCACAGGTTGCTATGGGTGCTGATTACAACCAGTGCCTGAAAGCGATCAAGGAGGCAGAAGCATATCACGGTCCGTCAATCATAATAGCTTACGCTCCCTGTATCAACCACGGTATCAAGATGCCCTT
>CANPXD010000013.1 GCA_947585615.1 uncultured Clostridia bacterium | reverse complement strand
CTGTTGCGGTTTTAACCATAAACCGCCCAAAAGCGCTCAACGCTCTTAACAGTGCGGTGCTTGACGAAATTGAACAGACCGTTGATGCAATAGATACCGATGAAATTCGTGCGCTTATCATTACCGGCGCAGGTGAAAAATCCTTTGTTGCAGGAGCAGATATAGACGAGATGCGTTCTCTCACAAAGGATGAGGGCGAGGCGTTCGGTAAAAAGGGAAATGATATTTTCAGAAAAATCGAAACGCTCCCCATTCCCGTTATTGCCGCAGTAAACGGCTTTGCCCTCGGCGGCGGCTGTGAAATTGCAATGGCGTGCGACATTAGAATATGCTCCGAAAACGCTGTTTTCGGTCAGCCTGAGGTTGGTCTCGGAATAACGCCCGGCTTCGGAGGGACACAGCGCCTCGCGAGAATTGTCGGCGTTGGAATGGCAAAACAGCTTATTTTCACTGCAAGGAATATCAAAGCTCCCGAAGCGCTGAGAATAGGTCTTGTAAATGCCGTCTATCCTCTGGAAGAACTTATGAACATGGCAAAAAAAATGGCTTGCGTAATTGCTTCAAACGCTCCGATAGCCGTTCGCAACTGCAAAAAGGCCATTAACGACGGACTTCAGACAAACATCGACGAAGCAATCAAAATTGAAGAAAAGCTTTTCGGAGACTGCTTTGAAACAGAAGACCAGAAATACGGTATGGCTTTCTTCCTTGACAGAAACAAGGAAAAGGTTAAAGAGCCGTTTAAAAATAAGTAAACAGGAGGAAATCACAATGAAAGTTGGAATTATCGGTGCAGGAACAATGGGCAGCGGAATTGCGCAGACATTTGCGCAGGTTGACGGCTATGAGGTTGTTCTTTGCGATATAAACGATGAATTTGCAGCAAACGGAAAAAATAAAATCGCAAAGGGTTTTGAAAAAAGAATCGCCAAGGGCAAAATGGAGCAGGAAAAGGCAGACGCCATTCTTGCAAAAATCACCACAGGAACAAAAGAATTATGTACAGATTGCGATTTAATCGTTGAGGCTGCTCTTGAAGTTATGGACGTGAAAAAGCAGACATTCAAGGAGCTTCAGAACATAGTCAAGCCCGATTGTATGTTTGCGACAAACACCTCCTCCCTTTCAATAACGGAAATCGGAGCAGAGCTTGACAGACCGCTTGTCGGTATGCACTTTTTCAATCCTGCTCCTGTTATGAAGCTTGTTGAGGTTATCGCAGGTGCAGACACGCCTGCCGATATGGTTGCAAAAATCAAGGAGATTGCAGAGGAAATCGGAAAAACCCCTGTTGAAGTCAACGAAGCTCCCGGATTTGTTGTAAACAGAATACTTATTCCTCTTATCAACGAAGGCATAACGGTTTACGAAATGGGTATTGCCGATGTTGAGGATATAGACACTGCCATGAAGCTCGGTGCAAACCATCCGATGGGTCCTCTTGAACTCGGTGATTATGTAGGTCTTGACATCGTGCTTGCCATTATGGAAGTAATCTATGCCGAAACGGGTGACCCGAAGTACCGCCCGGCAACGCTGCTTAAAAAAATGGTGCGCGCGGGCAAGCTCGGCCGCAAAACAGGTGTCGGCTTCTATGATTACCGCAAATAAAACATTACAGGCTTCCCGTTATTAATAAGGAAGCCTGTTACTATCGGGTTTGTTCTTATCCGGCTCAAACCTTTATCGGAGGAAATACAAATGGATTTTAAACTTAGTAAGGAACACGAAATGGCAAAAAAGCTGTTCTGTGACTTTGCAGAAAATGAAGTTAAGCCCCTCGCGATTGAAACGGATGAAACCGAAAAATTTCCGCGTGAGACTGTTGCGAAGCTTCAAAAATACGGCTTTATGGGAATTCCCGTTCCCAAGGAATACGGCGGTCAGGGATGCGATCCTCTAACCTACGTTATGTGTGTTGAGGAACTTTCAAAAGTATGTGCAACAACAGGGGTTATTGTTTCTGCGCACACCTCCCTGTGCTGTGACCCGATACTTACATACGGCACGGAAGAGCAAAAGCGGAAGTTTCTCGTACCGCTTGCAAGCGGAAAAATGCTCGGCGCGTTCGCTCTTACAGAGCCGGGCGCGGGAACTGACGCGCAGGGTGCCCAGACAAAGGCTGTGCTCGACGGTGACGAATGGGTGCTTAACGGCTCAAAATGCTTTATTACAAACGGTAAGGAAGCCGATGTTTATATTGTAATAGCAGTTACGGACGTTGTTGAAGACAAACGCGGCAGAAAGAAAAAACTATTTTCCGCATTTATAGTTGAAAAAAACGCCCCCGGTTTTTCTTTCGGAACAAAGGAGAAAAAAATGGGTATCCGCGGCTCGTCCACATATGAGCTTATTTTTCAGGATTGCAGAATTCCTAAGGAAAACATTTTAGGCCCGCAGGGCAAAGGCTTCGGAATTGCGATGCACACTCTTGACGGCGGACGTATCGGAATAGCCGCACAGGCGCTCGGTATCGCCGAGGGAGCTTTGGACAGAGCCGTTCAGTATGTTAAGGAGAGAAAGCAATTCGGAAGAGCAATCGGCGCTTTTCAGAACACACAGTTCCGCCTTGCAGATATGGCAACAAAAGTTGAGGCGGCGAAAATGCTAGTATATAAAGCTGCTCAGGCAAAGGCAACACAGAAGGTTTACTCCGTTGAGGCGGCTCAGGCGAAGCTGTTCGCGGCGGAGACTGCCATGGAGGTTACAACAAAAGCTGTTCAGCTTCTCGGCGGCTACGGCTATATCCGTGAATACGAAGTTGAGCGTATGATGCGCGACGCGAAAATAACCGAAATATACGAGGGAACATCTGAGGTTCAGCGTATGGTTATAAGCGGAGATTTACTTAAATGAGGAGGGCTGCAACAATGAAAATAGTCGTTTGCATAAAACAGGTGCCTGACACAAAGGGCGGCGTTCAGTTTAATCCGGACGGCACTTTGAACAGAGCTGCGATGCTCTCCATTATGAATCCCGATGACAAGGCAGGACTTGAAGCTGCGCTCAGGATAAAGGACGAAACAGGCGCAGAGATAACAGCTATCACAATGGGACTTCCAAAGGCGGAGGATGTCCTGCGCGAGGCAATGGCTATGGGCGCCGACAACGGCATTCTCGTAACAGACAGAGTACTCGGCGGAGCTGACACATGGGCGACATCCACAACGCTTGCCGGCGCTTTAAGGAACATAGATTATGACCTTATCATCACGGGACGTCAGGCGATTGACGGAGACACGGCGCAGGTTGGTCCTCAAATTGCCGAGCATCTTTCAATCCCTGTTATTTCCTATGCTGAGGATATAAAGATTGATGGCAACAGCGTTATTGTTAAACGTCAGTTTGACGACGGCTATCATATTCTGAAAGCCAAAATGCCTTGTGCCGTTACAGCTCTTTCCGAACTTAACGAGCCGAGATATATGACTCCCGGCGGTATTTTTGACGCATATAAAAAGGAAATAACCGTTTGGAACAGAGCAAATCTAAAGGACGTTGACGACTCGAATCTGGGTCTCAGCGGTTCTCCCACTAAGATTGCAAAAGCATCTGATAAGGTGAGAAAGGGTGCAGGCGAAACCGTCACGCCCGAATCTCCGAGAGACGCAGTTGACTATATAATGGGCAAGCTTGCCGAAAAGCATATTGTCTGAGGAAGGTGAATAAATATGGTTACTCAAAATATTGAACAGTATAAAGGCGTTTTCATTTTCGCCCAGCAGACAGACGGCAAAATCAGCCCGATAGCCTTTGAACTTCTCGGCAAGGCAAGGGATCTTGCTGATAATCTTGAAACCGATGTTACGGCCGTTCTTCTCGGCTCAGACGTAAAAAATCTCTCGGATTCACTTGGCGAATACGGAGCAGACAAGGTTATCATCGTAGACGATCCCGTTCTTAAGGTCTACAGAACGGAGCCGTACACTCAGGCTCTTACCGCCGTAATCAACGAATTCAAGCCTGAAATAATGCTTGTCGGCGCAACGGCAATTGGGCGCGACCTCGGTCCGCGTGTTTCCGCAAGAGTCGGAACAGGACTTACCGCTGACTGCACAATGCTTGAAATCGGAGATTTTCCGCTTAATCCCCTCCCCGGCAAAGAACAGAAGCACAATCAGCTTTTGATGACGCGCCCGGCATTCGGAGGAAACACGATTGCGACAATCGCCTGTCCCGACAACCGTCCTCAGATGGCAACGGTACGTCCCGGTGTAATGCAGAAGATTGAAAGGCGCGAAGGCTCAAAGGCTGAGATTATTGAATTCAGTCCGACACTTGAGGAAAACAACTGCTATGTCGAAATTCTCGATATTGTTAAGGAGGTTTCACAGACAGTTGATATTCAGGAGGCAAAGATTCTTGTTTCGGGAGGAAGAGGAGTCGGCAGCAAGGAAAATTTTAAAATTCTTGAAGAACTTGCGGACGCGCTCGGAGGCACCGTTTCCTGCTCAAGAGCAGTCGTTGACAGCGGCTGGCTTCCAAAGGATTTGCAGGTTGGTCAGACAGGAAAAACCGTTCGACCCAATCTCTATTTCGCAATAGGAATCAGCGGAGCGATTCAGCATGCCGCAGGCATGGAGGAATCCGATATTATCATTGCCATAAATAAAGATCCCTCCGCTCCTATATTTGATATTGCAGATTACGGAATCGTCGGTGATTTGAATAAAATTGTTCCAATGCTCACCGAAGCGGTTAAATCGCAGGTAAATAAATGATTTATCTAACGGAATATCCGTCTCCCGTTGGAAAACTCACTATTGCAAGCAACGGAAAAAGCATTACGGGACTATGGATAGAGGGGCAGAAATATTTTGCCGACACACTCACCGAAACACCTGTGATGAAAAATGATTTGCAGATTTTCTTTAAGGCAAAATCATGGCTTAACGGATATTTTTCAGGTGAAAGACCGTCGCCGTATGAACTGCCCCTTTCACCGTACGGCAGTGAATTCCGCAAAACCGTATGGCAATACCTGTGTGAAATACCCTATGGAGAAACAACAACTTACGGAGCGATCTCAAAAAAGATTGCTTCAAAGCAAGGCAGGCCATCCGTATCGGCACAGGCGGTCGGCGGAGCAATCGGGCATAATCCGATTTCCATTATCATTCCCTGCCACCGTGTAATCGGCGCAAAAGGGAATCTAACAGGCTATGCAGGAGGAATTGATAAGAAGCTTATGCTCCTACAGATTGAAGGAATAAATACGGACAGCTTCTTTTACAATAAAAAATGAAGGCTAAATCAGCCTTCATTTTTTATTGTATAATATACAATTTTACTTAAAATACATATAATACTGGCATTTAATCATTCCGTTATAAAGCTTACGGCGCTTGTCTGCCTTTCTTCCGAAGCATTTTTCAAAATTTTCATCAGGTGAAATTATGCCGTAGCTCCAGCCGTGCCGCGCGGCAAATTTTTCTCCCATAATACCATACAGTCTTTCAGCCTCTTTACTATCAAGCATACGCTCACCATAAGGAGGATTTGTTATAAGTGTTCCCTTTTCTCCGATTGGGCAAAAATTCTTAATATCTGCCGTATTCAGCCTCAAAAATTTATCCACACCCGCACTGCGCGCGTTTGCAAGAGCAAGATCCGAAGAATGTCTGTCTATATCGCTCCCAAACGCAACAAAATCCGTATCCTTTTTCACCAAAGCATCACAGCGCATACGCTCCTGCGTCCACACCTCATTGGGGAAAAGTCCCCACCTGTCCGCAGAGAAACCTCGTTTCAACCCGGGAGCAATATTATTTGCAAGCAGCGCGCCTTCAATCAACAGAGTTCCGCTTCCGCAAAACGGGTCGTACATTGTATGGTAATGGCGCAGTTTAGAAAGCGAGCACATCGCCGCAGCAAGTGTTTCTCTTATCGGAGCGTCGTTAGCTTTCGGTCTGTAACCTCTTTTATGCAAACCGACACCCGATGTATCAAGCATAACGGTAACATCGTCTCTGATAATTGAAAATTGAATTTGATGCACTGATCCGCTTTCCTCAAACCAAGCGATATTATAATCCATTTTAAGACTTTCAACAACAGCCTTTTTTATGATTTTCTGGCAGTCGGGAACAGAACGGAGCTTTGAGTCAAGGCTGTAGCCCTTGACGGGAAACGCATCGGCAGAGCCGATAAAATCACTCCAGTTAATCAGCTTAACGGCGTCAAAAAGCTCCGTGAACGTTTCGGCTCTAAATCTGTCCATAACAATAAGAATCCGCTCTGAAAAGCGGCTGTTTAAATTTGCGCGGACAAGTATACTTTCGTCACCCTCAAAAAACACCTTGCCGTTTTCAGCCGAAACATTCTCGGCTTCCATTGCTTTTAGTTCATTCGCAACAAGTCCCTCAACGCCAAAAAGGCAGGGGGCAACCATATATAAATACATTTTATATTACCTCTGTTGCGTGGCGCGTAACGTGGCAACCGACATTAACGGCAACCGGCAGACCTGCAATATGAGTAGGATATGTTTCGATATTCACTGCAAGAGCCGTTGTACCTCCGCCGAAGCCCTGAGGTCCTATATCAAGCGAGTTGATTTTTTTGAGGAGTTCCTCTTCCAAATCCTTGTAAAAATCAACCTTGTTCGACTGAGACACGGGACGGCAAACCGCCTTTTTGGCAAGAAGCGCGCAGTATTCAAAGTCTCCGCCTATACCGACCCCTATAACAACAGGCGGACAAGGATTTGAGCCGGCAGTTTTTACGGTTTCAACAACAAAATCAATAATATCTTCTCTGCTGCAGCTCGGTGTAAACATTTTGAGTCTGCTCATATTTTCACTTCCGAATCCTTTCGGAGCAACGGTGATTTTGATTTTATCCCCGTCTACTATTCTTGTATGAATAACGGCAGGCGTATTATCATTCGTGTTGACTCTGTCAAAGAGAGGATCGCGGACAACCGATTTGCGCAGCAGACCGTTTGTATATCCTCTGCTGATACCGTCATTCACGGCCTTTTCAAAGCTGCCGCCCGTAATATGAACCTCCTGACCTATTTCAACAAAAACAACGGCCATTCCCGTATCCTGACAAACGGGGATGTCAAGCTCCTTTGCGGCCTTTATATTTTCCTGTAAATCACCCAATATTGATTTTGCGGTCTGATTCCTTTCTTTTTGCGTTGAACAGGCTATACAGTCTACCAAATCGTCAGGCAAAAATTTATTTGCGCTGACGGCAAGCCTTTCAACTGTATCGGTTATTTTTTCTGCAGTAATTTCTCTCATTTTAATTCTCCATAAAAATAAGCCGAGAAAAATCTCGGCTTATTTTATTCAATACCGGAAATATCATAAAATACAGTTTCATTTGATTTAACAAAGCCTTTTTCACGGGCTTTTTTTTCTATATATTTATCCTTATTATCGGATTCAAGCACAGCCTCAAGCTCAGCGTTCAAATTCTGCTGATCTGAAAGCTGCTGTTCGTATGCCTCCTTTTGATTTTTGAGACGGCTTATATCGGCGCTCTGAACGGCAACACGGCTGCCACAGTAAAAGAAAATTGCAAGAAGCACACCAATAACAGCGAATACAATAAATTTCTTATTCTGTTTCAAATTCCTGAAATTCACTATCATTTATACCGCCTGCTTTTTTCTTTTTCCTTTTCAAAAATCGTAAAGGTTTACTACTTAACACAGAAATATTATAATACAATTTCTTAACGCTTTGCAATACTTTTTTTAAATTTTTTAACCTTTTTTTCATAAATCGCCTGAAATATGACAGTACAGGCTTAACAATAATACCTGTTAAGCGAAAAACGGTGATTATATAAAGCATATACCCCAAAAAAGTAGCTGTAAAGTATAATCCCCTTACCTGCCCGTTATTATAGCTTAACAGAAAAATGAAAAAAATCGGTGAAATCAAAAAGAAAAACAGGAAATCTAAAATAAAATCGGTGCGCTTGTTTGAAAAAAGCAGTCTGAAAAAACGAAAGAAATCATAAATAAAGCCAAAAAAAATACCGAGAAGAAAAAATACGGTTAATTCTTCTGTCACTGGAAAAGCCTTTTTAAAATATTTTTGCTTTTTTCGGTTTTGCTGCTATAAACAAGAGCCACAACCTCTCCCGTTATCTCAAGCAGACCCGAATCAAGCTGAAGTTCCTCAATATGCAGACCACTCCCGCTTACCGTAAGACATCCGTAGTCGGTATAGGCAATAACGCTTTCCTCGTCAAAAGAATCAACGTCCGTTACGCCAGTGAGCTTTAATCCACTGCGGTTTTCAAGATAGAGATTGTGCGCCTTTTTTACTTTGCTTTCCATAAAAGAATCACCTGAATAATAATACTTTAAAACCTTTTCCTCTTTAAAATATATATGATACAGATGATCGATTAATGATTTATAATATTTTATACATTCCGGCGGCGTCCTCTTTAAGCGCGTGTTCACTCACGGCAAGCACTTGATATGTGCGCGGTGATGAGCCTAAATTCACCGTTATTTTATCACCGACCTTAACATTATACGATGCGCGCTGAACGCGTCCGTTCACTTCTATTCTGCCTGCATCGCACGCCTCGTTTGCAACTGTTCTGCGTTTTATAATTCTGCTTACTTTAAGGTATTTATCAAGCCTCATAAAATCAAACTGCCTTTCGGTTGTGATTATTGCGTATTATACATAAAAAATCGACCGCCACTTCAGTGGCGGTCCAAAGCCCATAATTATTTTACAGCATCCTTAAGAGCGGAGCCTGCTTTAAAGGAAGGAACCTTTGCCTCAGGAATGCTGATTGACTCGCCGGTACGCGGATTCTTGCCTGTGCGGGCTGCACGGGTTTTAACATCAAAAGTACCGAAGCCTACAAGAGCTACCTTTTCGCCGTCTGCAAGAGCGCCTGTTATTGAATCAATAACTGCCTTAACAGCTGCTTCTGCGTCTTTTTTTGAGATTTCTGCTTTTGCAGCAACTGCTGCTACAAGTTCTGTCTTATTCATAAAACTTCCTCCATTTTTAGCCTTTGAGGCTTATTTCTTTTTTTGCTCTTTCCCAGAGAATATCAAGGTCTTCAACGGAAGCTGACTTCAGATCAACGCACTCCCTTTCCGCGATTTCCTCAACAACGGCAAAGCGTTTTAAAAACTTGTCCGTCGCGGCGGTAAGCGCCTCCTCGGAATCCACACCAATAAAACGTGATATATTCACACAGGAAAAAAGAATATCTCCGAATTCATCTTCAATATCCGCCTTTTCACCCTCTGATAAAGCGTTTTTAAACTCGTCAATCTCTTCATAAAGCTTGTTTACCGCACCATCGGTATTTTCCCAGTCAAAACCGAGCTTTGCCGCCTTTTGCTGAACTTTCTGGGCTCTCATCAGTGCAGGAAGTTCTCGCGGTACTTTAATCATAGCTTCGCTTTGCTTTTTTATGCCCTTGGTTTTCAGCTTGATAGCGTCCCAGTTACTTAGCGCCTCCTTTTCATTTTCGGCAGTTAAATCTCCGAAAACATGAGGATGGCGGACAATCAGCTTGTGGCAGATGTCGTTTGCAACATCGTTAAAATCAAACGACCCTTTTTCGCGTTCCATCTCCGTATGAAGTGCAACTTGAAGGAGAATATCTCCGAGTTCCTCCTTCAGTCCTTCGCAGTCCTCATTATTTATTGCTTCAATAACCTCATAGGTTTCTTCAATAAAGTTCTTTTTAATGGAAGCATGAGTCTGTTCCCGATCCCACGGGCAGCCGTCCGGCGCTCTCAATACTGTGACAAGCCTGATCAAATCGTTAATATCATAAGTATCCTTAAATTCAAAATCAACCGACACAGGCACACCTCTTAGATCAACTTGTTAAAACAATAATACAATAAATATATCCATTTATCAAGTGTTTAAGCCAATTTTTTACTGTATTGTAAAATTTTGATTTCTGAAAAAGTGATTGTTTTTGACAATAAAGTCATGATTGTAAACATAAAAATATATATTCCGCTCAGAACCGTAAAGTTAAACAAATCTCCCGCCTCGTCAAAAAGACTTGAAAAAATGATTTTAGCCGCCGCGAAAGATACTGAACAGCACAGTAAAGGTTTAAAAAACAGAAGAGATACTTTAAACGAAACTCCCGAATAACGGCTGAAAATGATTAAATTTGAAATAAGTATCACAAGATAGCCTGCCGCTCCCGAAACAACAGTTCCATACAAATTAATACGATAGTCGGAAACAAGAAGAAAATTAACAGCAATCCGCACTGCGGCAGACAAAACAAGAAAAGGTATTCCCTTTTTTGCGCATCCGATCGCCTGAACCGAAAAAACGGAAAGTCCCGCAAGACAATAGATAAACATAACAAAGCCAAAGCTGAATACAAGATTGCTGCTGCCTATAACAATATCATAATTTGATGTTTTATAGAGAAGCCCCATTGCATAAGGCGCAACGAGAGACAAATAAAATCCGCCGCCGAAAGCAATAAGGGAGGTGTATTTGAAAATACTGTTTGAGAGATTTGAAAGCCTGCGGCTGTCGCCTGCTTCAAATGCAGCGGATATTGCGGGAACTGCGGCAACGCCAAGCGCCATAGTCAGCCCCGGCAAAAGATTTTTAAAATCCTGAGCAGACGAAAAGAGTCCGTATATATATGCAACAATGTCCTCGTCCGGAGTTGAAGTAAGCGCAAGACATCTGGCGTATGCTTCTTTAAGACCCTCTGTTGAGCAGTTTGAAAGACAGTATTGAACAGAAGCGTCATCCAGAAATGAAGACGCGCTTTGTATAACCGTTGAAAAGATTATCGGAGCAGAAAAAGAAAAAATCTCCAGCATACTGTCCTTTGTTTTATAGATTTTACGGGGAATATATGAATTATACTTCACTGATGTGTAAACCGAAACATAAATCAAACTGATAAAGGCACCGACCGTCACTCCGCCCATTGCGGCAGCAGAAGTAAGCGGATAAATCACCGAGAGTGCCGTTTCTTCATTTTCGCAGATCATACCGAACACGGCGCCGGTTTGCAAATACATATCATAAAGTCTGCCCATTGACACTCTTGCAAAAAGCAGACCGAAAACAAGCTTAAACACTGCCTCTATAACCTGACTGACAGAGGTTGGTATCATATTCATATACCCCTCTGCAAACGACCTCCTATACGCCGCCATTGAAGAAAAAAGAACTGTCGGCGCAAGAACATAGATGGTGTATATACTCTTGGGAGAGGAAGAAATCAGTTCGGCATACGGCTTTGCAAAAACAAGCATCAAAACAAGCCCGAGCATACCTACCGCGAAGAAAAGTATCTTTGCCGCTTTTTTGAGCGAATGAATTTTTGCCTGGTCTTTTTTTTCGTTGTATTTGCTCACAAGGTGAGAAAGCGTAATCGGAAATGCGCCCATAATGAGAGCATGAAGCGGCATATAAAAATTATAAGCAATATTAAAATATCCTCTGCCGGTTGCTCCTATGTATGCTGTCAAAGGTATTTTATACACCGCGCTTATAGCCTTGACAAGGACTGAAGCAATGAGCAGCAAAACTGCCGATCCGATATATTTCTGCTTTGAATTGTTCAAAAAATCACCACAAAAAAGGCAGTGCAAAAAAATTTGCACTGCCTGAAAAATCTTTATATTACTCTTCCGTCTGCTTTTGTACCTGCGGTTCAACCTCTGTTATTTCCGGCTGATCATTATCCTTAGACTGAGGCTGAACATTTTTGAATACTTCCTTTGCGTTTTTGCGTACTTCCTCCATCTGCTTCTTGAACACCTCGCGCGCTTCGATTGAAGCAGCCTTTACTTCCTTTTTAAGTTCCTGAGCCTCTCTCTTGATTTCACTTGTATCCTTGATTTCGCTCGAGTCCTCAATTTCTTCTTTTAATGCTTCAAGTTTATCGCGGTATGACATTATCAGCGCAGTAACATCCTCAAGTTCCTGCGAATTCACAGGCTCATTAACATTAATGCTGAACTGGAGACGTCCGTATTTTTCGTAAGCCTTTGACAGTTTAGCCTTTGTGTCAAGAAATTCAAACCTTTTTCTCGACAAATCCAATGCCTGTGTGCCCTTTTTATTTATGCTTACAGCAACATCTCTTGTCTTTGAGAAAATCTCCTCAAAGCCTGATTTTGAATAATTGAACGCATTGTCAAACTTGCTCATATCTAACACCCTTTTAATCAGCGGTCCGTTTTTTAAGACCGCTTATTAATAGTATTATATTGCAAAAAGAACATTTTTTCAATACAAAAAGTAATAAATGTTTTCCAAAGAGTTATAAAGTCAAACAATCATTGCGCCGTTCAAATCTCTTTTACTAATTATATTCACTGTAAAATGTTTTTATACGGTTCTTTCTTCTCTGAATTTCATCAAAATCATTTATATATTCATACGGATATTTATAATTGTAGACTCTCTCAATTTTTCCTGTTTTCTGATTTTTTAACTTTATAACCGCTCCTGCTCCTACTGCGAGCACCGTATGTGTTTCGTCCATCATAAAAACATTGTAAAGACAGTCCCTGCCCTTTTTACACCAACCCACATTTTCAAGGTTTCCGAGAGATTTGCCCTGTCGGTACATATAGTAAGGATGATAACCGTTTTCGCCGAGTGCCGAGTTTGAGTAATTCACCATTGAAGACACAATATCTTTTGACGATGAATCAAACGCCGTCTTTTTTTCTGCCATATATGCTCCGCTTTTAAGAGACAGCGTATGAAGCGTAACGGATTCTGCTTCAAGGCTGATTCCCTTATCAATACTGCTTTTAAAAGACTCCATACTGTCCTGCGGCAGTCCGGCTATAAAATCCATATTTATATTGTCAAAGCCGCATTTTCTCGCAAGTTCAAATGCTTTTATTGTATCGTCGGCATTGTGATGTCTGCCGATAATTTTAAGCACATCGTCATTAAAGGTCTGAGGGTTAATGCTTATTCTCGAAATTCCTGCGTTCTTTAAGGTCATAAGTTTATTACGGGTAATTGTGTCGGGTCTGCCTGCTTCAACAGTATATTCCCTTACGGTGCTCATATCAAAGCTGTCCTCAACAGCTTTGAAAATCCGCGAAAGAATATCGGCTGAAAATGATGTCGGCGTTCCGCCGCCGAAATAGACGGTTTCAAGTCTTAGTCCCAGAGACGATACATATTTTCCCGTTTCATATATTTCTTTCACCAACCTCTCTGCATACGGTTCCACAAGCTTTGAGGCATTTTCAATACTGTGCGACACAAATGAGCAGTATGAACACCTTGTCGGGCAGAACGGAATAGAAACATATAACGAAAAGCTCTTTTCATCTGACAGCGCTATGATTTTGTTTTCGCTCCTCATAACTCTTGCAGTAAGCTCCGTTTTTTCACTGCTTACAAGATATTTTTCTCTAAAAATTCTCTTTGCCTGTTCCTCGGAATACTTGTCTGTCAGAGCATACATACGCCGCACGGGACGAACGCCGTAAAGCAGACCCCACGGATACGAAACATTTAACAGTTCGGATAAAGTATTATATAAAAGAACAGACAGAGCGCTTTTCCTGTCAGTTTCGCCGTCTGCCGTCCTTTCAGCACACTTGTGCTTATTATAGATTTCCGCGTCAACATAGAGTTTATCCCCTTCTATTCCCGTAACGACCGTAACAGGATCTTCGGCATCACAGAAAGCCTCATAAACTCTGATTTTTTCATAAGGAAAAAATATTTCGCTTATGTTTTCCATATCATACCGATAAGGATGGTTTTTAACTACAATTATCATTGCTTTATCTCATATAAGGATTATTTTTCTTCTCAAATTCAAGAGTGCTTTCTCGGTCGTGTCCCGGATAAAGCTTATAATTTTTTTTAAGCGATGCAAGACGTCTGAGGCTCTCCTTTATCTCGGAAAACGAGCCTCCCGGAAAGTCTGTTCTTCCGCACGAGCAGAAAAACAGCGTATCACCCGTGAAAATAACATCGTCCGCAATATAACAAACTCCGCCCTTTGTGTGCCCGGGCGTTGCCATAACCTTAATTTCAGTTTCCCCTAACCTCAGGACATCTCCGTCGGAAACAATACTGTCCGCTTCGGTATCACTCTGATGCTCGCCGCAATAGGCGGCAAGACTCAGCTTCCCCGATGAGAGCATTTTTTCGTCTCCGCTGCCGATAACGACCTTCGCGCCGTACTTTTTCTTAATTTCTGCAACTCCGCCGATGTGATCAAAATGACCGTGGGTAAGAAGTATATATTCAAGTTTGGCGCCGCCTATCATATCTGTCATGGGTGCTGATGCGTCCGTACAGTCTATAAGAGCGGATTTTCCCGTTTTTTCATCGGTAAGCAGATAGCAGTTGTTTTCAAGAGAACCGAGTACAACGGATTTAACTTTAACCATGCGACCACGCCTTTCAGGTATTTGATTTGCTTAAATGAAATATTAAAACTGTTCCGTATCAAGAATAATCGTAACAGGACCGTCGTTTATAAGACTTACCTTCATATCAGCCCCGAACTTCCCTGTCTTAACGCTTTTAACGCCCGCTTTTTCAAGTCCGCGGACAAAATACTCGTAAAGGGCATTGGCAGCGTCCGGTGCGGCGGCTTTTGTAAAGCTCGGGCGTCTGCCGTGAGAGCAGTCAGCGCACAGCGTAAACTGTGATACGACAAGTATCTCGCCGCCCGTATCAAGGCAGGAAAGGTTCATTTTTCCGTTTTCGTCTTCAAAAATACGGAGAAAAGGAATTTTGTTAATCAGCAAATCAGCTTCATTTTCCGCGTCGCCATCGACAACGCCAAGCAGAATCATCATTCCTTTACCTATTTTCCCGACTGTTCTTCCGTCTATTTTAACATCTGATTCAAGCACACGCTGAATAACAGCTTTCATTTTATACACCGCTTCTTTCTATGTGATAAACGCCCTCTATTTTTCTTATTATTTTAACAATATTATCAAGGTGTTCCCTGCTGTTTACGGCAACTGTCAGAGTAGTCAGGCAATTGCCGTCATTTATCGGTCTTGCATTTATCGAGTGAATTTTAACGTGCATATTCATCAACTTACTCGTTATGTCCAGCACTACACCGTCTCTGTCAATAGCATAAACATCAAGGGTAGACATTGTTTCAACCCTGACGCTGTCATCCCAGTAAGCCTTTATCCACCGCTCAGGCTCGGCGCAGTTCTCAAGATCCTGCGGAACATTGCGGCAGCTTCTTTTATGAACGGAAAGTCCGTGACCGCGCGTAATAAAGCCGACTATTTCCTCGCCGGGAAGAGGCGAACAGCATTTGGCAATTTTGATAAGACAGTTATCTATTCCCTCAACAACTATACCGTTATCCGATGCCTGGGTTTTCCGAATCCTGTCGGGAGCGGCAATTTTTTCTTTTTCGGCTTCCTTATCCTCTTTCCAGTTGCGGTTGTATTCGTCCTTTATTCCGGGCATAAGGCGGTTGAACTGAATACTGCCGAAATGCTGACGCTCCGCAATCTTTAAAATAAATTCGCCGTATTTTTCACCCGACAATCTTATAAAATTCCTGCGAAGCTCGCGCTCCACTATGGAACGGCCCTCTTCGATGTTCTCTTCACGTCTTTCTTTTTTGAACCAGCTTCTTATCTTGCTCCTCGCTTCGCCTGTTCTGACGATTGAAAGCCAGTCGCGGCTCGGCCCTTTGCCCTGTTGATTTGAGGTCAGTATTTCTATTTTTTCTCCTGTTCTGACCTTGTAATCAAGCGGAACAATTCTTCCATCCACCTTTGCGCCTATCATTTTATTCCCGACCGCCGAGTGAATGGCATAGGCAAAATCTATAACGGTTGAGCCGGTTGGAAGATTTTTAACATCTCCCTTAGGTGTGAAAACATAGACCTCCTCTATGGAAAGATCTCCTTTTATGTTGGCGACAAGATCCTCGGCGCTGTCCGATTCCTCGCCCATTTCTATCATACTGTGAATCCACGAAAGACCGGCATCAAGGCTGTCCTTTCCGCCTCTGCCGAGCTTATATTTCCAGTGCGCGGCAATACCGTATTCGGCAGTGCGGTGCATTTCCCACGTTCTTATCTGAATTTCAAACGGAACGCCGCTTCCTGACAGAACGGTCGTATGCAGCGACTGATACCTGTTTGGTTTAGGCGTTGAAATATAGTCCTTAAAACGACCCGGAATAGGCTTGAACATATCATGGACTATGCCCAGCACATTATAGCAGTCTATCATCGAATCGACTATGATTCTGACGGCGTATATATCGTATATTTCCTCAAAAGACTTCCCCTTGATATATACTTTTCTGAATATACCGTGAACTGATTTTACCCTTGAGGTTATGTTTGCATTTTCGATAACGGGCTTTATTCTTTCGCTTATCTGTGATTTAATCTCATTTAAAAATTTTTCGCCCTCTTCCTGCTTCATTGAAAGAGAGTTTTCTATTTCCCTGTATGCAATCGGGTCAAGATAGTATACGGCTAAATCCTCCAGCTCATCCTTTATTGCACGTATACCGAGGCGGTGCGCTATCGGCGCATAGATTTCAAGCGTTTCAAGACTTTTTTCCCTCTGTTTATATTCAGGCATATGCTCAAGCGTGCGCATATTGTGAAGCCGGTCCGCAAGTTTGATGATAATAACACGGACATCCTTGTTCATAGCCATAAACATCTTACGGATATTTTCCGCCTGAACCTCTTCTCTGGTGGACAGAGGAATCTGACCGAGCTTTGTGACGCCGTCAACAAGCAGCTCCACATTGCTTCCGAAATGTTCGCCAATATATGGGAGTGTATATTCCGTATCCTCAACGACATCATGAAGCAGAGCGCCGATAATACACTCATTGTCCATACCGAGTCTGAAAAGGATACGGGCAACGGCAACAGGGTGCATAATATACGGCTCACCGGAACGCCGTTTCTGATTTCCGTGGGCATTTTTGGCAAGCTCGTATGCCTCTGTAATTTTTTTCGTGTTGTACTGCGGATGCTGTTTAATTTCCTCTAAAAAAACGGCAAAGCCGTCATCATATTCAGCCAATGCTCAGTCTTCCTTTCAGTTCCTTGAAAGCAGGAGTGTTCATTAAATCAACCTTTGAAAATACTCTGCAAATGTTTATTATACTGCCGTTGTATGAAATGAGTCCGCTTTCCTCAAACGCTTTCAGTGCAAATTTCAGAGCACCGTATGTAACGCCGCCAATCGCAAAATAAAGCTCGTCGAAGCCAAATCGCCAGCCTCCGTTTGCCTTTAAATATTTGTATACTGCCGAGCAAGCCGCCCTGTCAGGATAAACATCGGCAGTATAGGATTTATCAATACAGAACATCTCATAATCAGCCTTTTGCTTAAAATACTTGTCATCGTCTGTACCGTTGCGCCTTATATCCACTGCCTGAACCGAGAGATATTCCCTGCCGTTATAAATATTTTTTGAAACTCTGACGGCAACATCAATCCTATCACCCGTAACATACGGAAATTCCTCTGCACTGCAGCCGAATTTTACAATTCTTATTTTTCGTCCTTTTTTCTCACACTCGAGCCTTATATGCTTTGCGTTTCCCATTTCCTTTACAGAGACAAGCGTCAGCCCCGTAAGGGCAAAAACAGCCTTTGGGTTCGCTTCTCCGTAAGGTTCGAGGGCAGTAAGGTTCTGCGCAAGTTCAAGATTAAGATAAAACGGTGAGAGCTTACAATCTATGCGAAGCGTCTGAGGCGGCATTACGGGATAATTTTCCTGTGCGTATTGATTGATCTTTCTTCTGAATACATCTATATTGTCTGCCGACAGTTCTACTCCTGCAGCGCTCTTATGACCGCCGAACTGCTTCAGAAGATAAGAGCATGAAGATATTGCCTTATAAATATCAAAGCCTTCAATACTTCTTGCCGAACCACGCGAATTTCCATCACTGTCAATGCCGATGATAAAAGTCGGTTTTCCAAATTCTTCAAGGACACGCGAAGCCACAATACCCACAACGCCCGTGTGATAGTTTTCTCCGCCGATTACAATTACCCTGTCCTGAACAAGCCGAGGATTTTCGGCAATTTTCTGCATAACATCATCTATAATATTCTGCTCCAGTTCCTGTCTGTGCAGATTGTCTATATTAAGCTGTTCCGCTTTAAATGACGCGTCGCTGTAATTTTCTGAAAGCAACAGTTCAGCCGCACGCGACGCTTTGTCTATTCTGCCGGCAGCGTTAATTCTCGGACAAAGTATAAAGGCAACATCGGTTGACGAAAGTTTTTTATCTCCGATTCCTGCCGCTTCCTTAAGGGCGGCAATACCGAGCCTGAAATCGGAATTAATCATTTTCAGACCTGCTTTAACCAGCGATCTGTTTTCTCCCACAAGAGGCACAACATCACCTATTGTTCCGAGTGCGGCAAGGTCAGCAAACTGCATAAGCATATCGTTTGTGTCACCATATAGAGCACACGCAAGCTTAAAAGCAACGCCCACACCTGCAAAGTTTCTAAATGCAATGCTGTTATCCTCCCTATGCGGATTGATTACAGCATAGGCTGTCGGAAGCGCATCTCCTATCTGATGGTGGTCTGTAATGATAAGTTCCATTCCGAGAGAGTAAATCAACTGCGCTTCTTCAAAAGCGGAAATACCATTATCGACCGTTATAATCAGCCTTGTGCCGCCGCTGTGAATTTGTTTTACGGCATCGCTGTTCATTCCATAACCTTCCGATTCGCGCGACGGAATATAATAATCGACCTGCGCTCCCATATTTTTCAGGAGCGAAACAAGAAGAACGGTTGCAGTCACGCCGTCGCAGTCATAATCTCCGTAAACAGTGATTTTTTCGGAGTAATCAATCGCCTGTTCAATGCGTGAAACAGCTTTATCCATATCGGCCAGTCCAAAAGGGTCGGAAAAATGATATGAGTCCGACAGGAAGTCAGACACCTCAAGTTCGCTTTTTATTCCCCTCGAAACCAGCATATAAGCTATAAAAGGGTCTATATTGAATTTTTCACTTAATTCAGACGCCTTTTCTTTATCAGCATCTGCAATTATCCATTTTTTATAAGGCATTATGAATTCTTATCCACCTGATGAAATTTTTTCAGATTAGAGCGTTTTTCTGCTCTTTTTTCAAGCTCTGCTTCTATATCATCGGGAGTGATTCCCTGATTTGCCATCATGACGAGCGTATGATAAAGCAGGTCGGCAATTTCGTAAACTGTTTCCGCCTTATCATTATTTTTTGCCGCGATAACCATTTCGGTACATTCCTCGCCGACCTTTTTAAGTATTTTGTCTATACCCTGTTCAAACAGATACGAAGTGTAAGAACCTTCTGCCTGTTCTCTTCTTCTGTCTAAAATAACCTGATATTCATTCTTGATAACGTTCATCAAAACTCTCCCTTGATTTCATTGAAAAAACAACTGTGGCTTCCCGTATGACACGCCGCGCCAGTTTGTATCACCCTGATTAAAAGCGTATCGTCGTCACAGTCTGAGTAAATAGAAACTATTTTCTGAAAATGGCCGCTTGTCGCGCCCTTGTTCCAAAGCTCTTTTCTGCTGCGTGACCAGAACCATGTGTAGCCTGTTTCAAGCGTTTTTTTCAACGACTCCCTGTTCATATACGCAAGCATAAGAACTTCTCCCGTGCTTTCCTCCTGAATTATTGCGGGAATCAGATCCGCTTTTTTAAAATATTTTTCTAGATCAATCATTTGCACACCTCTATGGCGTCTCTAAGCTCCAGAGTGCCGTCATAAATACTTTTGCCGCAGATTGCGCCGTAAAGATTTTCTTTGCGCAAAGCGAGAATATCGCCAATATCGGTTATTCCTCCGGAAGCAGTCACATTGCAGGAAACCGCACCGTTTATTTCGGCAAGCTGTTTGATATTCGGTCCGCTCAGCGTTCCGTCACGTGAAATGTCGGTATAAATAATTGTTTCGACTCCTGCCTGTTCCATCTGCTTAGCGAGGTCGGTAAAATAAATATCTGTACTTTCAGTCCAGCCCTCGGCGGCGGCATAGCCGTCCCTTGCATCTATTCCAACGGCAATCAAATCCCCGAATTCTCTGACTGCCTCTTTTACAAGACTCGGATTTTTGAGAGCGGCAGAGCCTAATATAATACGGCTTATTCTGTTTTCGGCATAAAAGGAAATGTCATCCATCGTGCGGATACCTCCGCCAAGTTCAACCTTCAATCCTGTTTCCGCAGCGACTGAAATAAAAATTTTGCTGTTCACTCTCTTTTTTTGCACCGATCCGTCCAGATCCACCATATGTATCCATTGCGCGCCTGCTTTTTTAAATCTGTATGCCGTTTCAACGGCGTCTTGGGCAACCTGCTTTGCAGTTGAAAAATCACCTTTATAGAGACGCACGGGCTTTCCGTCGATTATATCTATTGCCGGGAAGATAATCATTCTTTCACGTTCCTTTTTTACAGAATTATTCGCTGACGGTTTTATCAGGCAAGAATGCCCTTAGTGGAAAGAACACCTTTGCCGTTTTCTGTCACCGCAGCCTTCATTGCGTGGGCAACAGCCTTGAAAACGGCCTCTGTTTTGTGATGAGAATTTGAACCGTAAGGCACATTTATGTGAAGCGTTATTCCTGAATTCATTGCAAAGGCGCGGAAAAACTCCTCTGTGCAGCACGTTTCATAATCGCCGCAGCGTTCCTCGCTGAAATCGGCTTTAAAAACAAGAAAAGGTCTGTTTGAAATATCAAGGGAACAGAATGCCAGACTCTCATCCATCGGAATGTAAAAAGAACCATAGCGGCTGATGCCGCCCATATCTCCCAGTGCCTGCCTGAATGCCGTTCCGAGCGCGATTCCCGTATCCTCAACAGTATGGTGAGTGTCTACCTCAAGATCGCCCTTTACACGTATCTTGAGACCGAAACCTCCGTGAACTCCGAAAGCGGTGAGCATATGATCAAAAAATCCTATTCCCGTTGCAACATCAACATTTCCTCCGTCAAGGGCAAGCTCAAGCCTGATTTGTGTTTCTTTGGTGTTTCTTTCAATTAAGGCAGTTCTCATATTTTCATTCTCCTTGCTTCAATCATTAAAAAGGCTGTTCATAAGTCCGCCTATCCTGTCTTTCCTGCTCTCAGTCTGCTTGATGTCCTTTGCAACGGTGATAACATCACCCTCTTTTGAATTATCAGGCAGAACAACAGCCGGAATATTTATAAAATCTCCGTTCTCTGTTTCACATACCGCAAATGAACCTTCAAATCTGTCTATTATAAATGTCTTCATTTTTTAGTTCCTTTCACTGACAACAGTCAGATCGTTTCCATCAGAAACAACCGAAATGTCTCCCTGTAAATCTGTTCTCAGAATTTCAGCACCGACACGTTGCCATCTTTCAAGTGATTCGGAATGCGGATGCCCATAGGAATTACCTGCCCCGACTTCAAAAACAGCATAATCGGGACTGACGGCATAAACAAAATCCTCACACGATGATGAGCTGCTGCCGTGATGTCCCACCTTGACAACATCTGCTTTCAGTTGCTCTTTTGGCAGGCTGTTTAAAATTTCACGCTCCGAAACTTCTTCGGCGTCTCCCATAAACAGAAAGCTGTTGTTACCGTAATCAAGTTTTACAACCGCCGAATAATTATTCAGGTCATCATATTTTTCACTGACGGGCGCAAGCAGTTCAACCATAAGATCTCCCTCGCTGAAAACAAGCTTCCCGGCAGCAGCCGCGGTTACGGAAAGTTCTTTATCCGACATTGCGGTAAGGAGATTTTCATACGTTTTTGTGTCCGTCTGCGCCCTTGGCATATAAACCTCACCGATTTCAAAATCATTTACAATTTCAATCATACCGCCGATATGGTCTGCATGAGGATGCGTTGCCACTAAGTAATCAATCTTTTCATAACCGAGAGATGAAATTTTATCTGATATTTCTTCACCATATTCAGCGGTGCTTGCATCAATCAGCATACATTTACCGTTTGGAAGCTGTATAAACTCACTGTCTCCCTGACCGACATCCAAAAAATTGACTACAATCGTGTTTTCTGTCTGCAAATTGTCGATTGTATCAAAACTGCTGACAGGACTGCCTGAACTGAAATAGCTTATGACAGCAACTATTACAAAAACGATTAATACCGCCGCGGTAATTATGGGTCTGCTTCGTTTCATTTTTCAAACCTTACCTTAATTGAGTTAGCGTGAGCCGTAAGTCCCTCTGTTTCCGCAAGAGTTATTATTTCATCACGCACATTGGAAAGCTCCTCCTGCGTGTAATATATAAAAGAGGATTTCTTGATAAAGCTGTCCACCGAAAGCGGACTGAAAAATCTTGCCGTTCCACTTGTTGGCAAAACATGGTTAGGCCCCGCAAAATAATCTCCGAGCGGCTCGGGAGACCAATTTCCGAGAAAGACAGAGCCTGCATTGTCTATCATTCCTATATATCTGAGCGGTTCTTCAACACAAAGCTCGAGATGCTCGGGCGCAAGTTCATTTGCAAAATCTATAGCCTGTGAAAGAGTATCACAGACGATAATTTCACCATAATCATTAAGTGCCTGCAAGATAATATCCTGTCTTTCAAGATATTTTACTTGTTTTTCTATTTCCTTAGCCGTTGCGCGCGCAATTGCTTCCGAGGTTGTCAACAGAACAGCAGACGCCATTTTGTCGTGCTCTGCCTGGCTCATAAGGTCTGCCGCCAGAAAAGACGGTTTTGCGCTTTTGTCCGCAACGATAAGAATTTCAGAAGGTCCTGCCACCATATCTATATCGACTGTTCCGTACAGGAGTTTTTTTGCGGTTGCGACAAAAACGTTCCCGGGACCGACGATTTTGTCCACTTTCGGAATTTTCTCAGTTCCGTAAGCAAGAGCAGCAACCGCCTGTGCCCCTCCGCAGAGGAACACTTTGTCCACTCCGGCAATTGCGGCAGCTGCCATAATATCGGGATTTGGATTGCCGTCCTTTCCGGGAGGCGTAACCATAATTATTTCTTTGACTCCTGCAATTTTTGCAGGAACAGCGTTCATTAAAACAGAACTGGGATATGCGGCAGTCCCTCCGGGAACATAAATGCCCACACGGTGCAGACCACGCACCCGCTGACCCATAATGACGCCGTTTTTCTTTGTCGTCATCCAGCTCTGCTGTGCCTGGCGCAAATGAAAATCATATATATTATTTTTCGCGTCTGTAATTGCTTTTTTGAATATCTCGTCCGCAGTTTCAAAGTATTCCGAAAGCTCATCGCCGTCTATGACTGTTTTTTTAGGCGCAATTCCGTCAAACCTGACGGTATACTCCGTTACGGCGTCATCTCCACCGTTCTTTACACCCTCAATAATTGATGAAACGATTTCAACGATTTTTTTATCGGTTTCACCGCTGCGCTTTTTAAGCTCATCTATCAGTGCGTATTCGTTTTTTCCGTTTGCTTTGGTTATCTTCATATTTTACCTCACACTCGGCTCGCAAGCTCCATATCCGCAAGGAACTCTTCTATTTCCTCCTTGCGAAGCTTCATCGACGCCATATTAACAATCACTCTTGCTGAAATCGGTATAATATCCTCTATAGCCTCAAGACCGTTTTCCTTCAGTGTTGAACCTGTTTCGACAATGTCCACAATACCGTCCGCAAGACCGAGCAGCGGTGCAAGCTCAACGCTGCCCTCTATCTTTATTATATCAACATCCATACCCTTTGATTTAAAGAACTCGCCCGCAATATGCGGATATTTTGTTGCAACAGTCTTTCTTTTGTAACCGCTGTAAAAATCAACGCCCTTGGGGCAGGCAAGAACAAATCTGCATTTTCCGAGATTAAGATCCATAACCTCATAGAATGAACCGCCGTGTTCAACTATTGTGTCCTTTCCGACGACCCCAATATCGCAGACTCCGTGCTCAACATATGTGATAACATCGGGTGCTTTAGACAACACCGCCTCATAGTTATCCACGGGAAGGATAAGCCGTCTCCCCTTTCTTTCAAGCTCGGTTGTGTCAAGTCCCATTGTTTTAAACAGTCTAACGGAACTTTTTTCAAGTCTGCCCTTGGTCAGGGCAATTCTTATCGGTCTTTCAACATTTACCGTTTCGTTCTTAACATCACACAATGCGTTCACGTCAACGCCAAAGCCGATTGCAGGCGCTTCCATACCGAACTCAGCGAGCAGATTGTCATACCTTCCGCCGGTTAGAATTGTCATTCCCGAGCCTTCGGCGTATCCTCTGAAAATAACTCCCGTATAATAATTGGAACGGTTTACAAGACCGAGATCAATCATCACACTGTCCGCAATACCCATTTTTTCAAGTTTTTCATAAAGAGTTTTAACATACTCAAGAGCCTCTTCCGACTCCTTTACATCGTAAAGCTTCTTTGCCTCAGCAAGCACCTCGACGCCTCCGAAAAGACGCGGAAGTCTTTGCAAAACGGCGGCTTCGGGACTTCTGCTCATTTTTTCGAGAAGATCCCCGAGCGCGGCATAATTTTTGCACTCGATGTAATTGCATATGTCAGCTCTCTGCGTTGCGGAAAGATTCATCCTGTTCAGTATTGAATTAAAGAAACCTGCGTGACCTATTTCAATCTTAAACGAATTAAGATGCGAGCGCTTAAGCGCCTGAACCGCCATTGAGATAACCTCTGTATCCGCGTCAAGCGATCCGTCGCCGATTAACTCAATTCCGCTCTGAGGGATTTCATCCGTTCTTCCTGCAAGCTGCTTGTTTCTCACAAAAACATTCTGGTTATAATAAAGCCTTACGGGAAAATCGCTGTCCTTAAGCCTTGTCGCAACAAGACGCGCTATCGGCATTGTATTATCGGGGCGGAGTACGGTTGTCCTTCCATGGTTATCGGTCAGCTTATACATTTCGTCTGCTTCGATTCCCGTATTTCCACAGTTGAAAACATCAAAGAATTCTATAGCAGGCGTGATCACCTTTCGATAGGAATTCTCCTTATACAGAGCGGAAAGTGTTGCTTCAACAAGCTTTCTGTCATCACATTCCTCGAACAGAAAATCCCTACTTCCGTCGGGAGTTATGTTTGAATACCTTTTCATATTGCTCTCCTAAAAACGCTTTAGTGAATTAACGCGGTAATATGCTAACATATTAAACTGCTGTTGTCAACACTAAATTTACTGTGTCAGAACCCGAACAGCGAAATCTGGTTGCTTTGCGGCAAATCTTTAACAGCACCGTATTCCCTCAGCAATTCAACAACACCGCTGCCGATATGCGCGCGTTCCATAAGATCGTCACAGGAAAGGTATTTTCCTGCGCCGTCATTAACCGCGTCAGCAAGCGATTTTGCGGCTTCTTCGCCCACGCCCGGGATTGCGGAAAACGGGAGTCTTATTTTACCGTTTTCAATCTTATATACACGCCAATCTGATTTATACAAATCCACAGGCAAGAATTCTATCCCCCTGCAAAGCATTTCAATAACAATCTGCAGAACAACCCCGGTATCAAGTTCTTTTTTGGACGCGGTCTTGTTTTCTTTCTTGGCATTAATTTCATCAATGCGGCGTCTTACCGCTTCTTTTCCGCCAATCGCGGCAGCAGCGTCCAGATCGCCTCCGCGAACGGTAAAGTATGCGCTGTAATATTCAACGGGATAATATATTTTGTACCAGCCAAGACGAAGCGCGGCAATTACATAAGCTGCGGCATGCGCCTTGGGAAACATATATTTTATTTTATAGCATGAATCTATGTACCATTGCTCAACCCCGACTGTTTTCATCTTTTCCTCATAAGGCGGAAGCTCTTTCGGCGCTTTTCCCTTTCGGGTATATTCCATAATATTAAAGCAGTCTTTTTTTGTAAGCGGTGACTTTTTACCCGTTTCGTTCTCATATTTTTCGCATTTATGCAGAAGATATGTCATAATGCTGTCTCTGCATCCGATAACATCGGATATAGTGCAGATTCCTTTTGTGATCAGATCCTGAGCGTTTCCGAGCCAAACGTCCGTTCCGTGTGAAAGACCTGAAATCTGCAGCAGATCGGAAAAGGTTTTCGGCTTCGCCTCAATAAGCATACCGATAACAAACTGCGTTCCCATTTCAGGTATTGAAAGAGTTCCTGTCTGGCAGTCTATTTCCTCGGGCTTTACACCTATCGGTTCAGTGGATGTTATCATTTTATAAAGATTTGGATCACATATATCCACATCCATAACGGGTATTCCCGTTGCATCCTCAAGGAATTTATACATCGTCGGCACATCATGTCCAAGCTCATCAAGCTTGAGCAGAGTATCGTGAAGAGCATTTTTAAAGTCAAAATGCGTTGTGAGCGTGCCTTTTTTGGAATCATCGGAAGGATACTGAATAGGTGTAAAATCCTCTGCCTCATACTGACTCGGAACAACAACCATTCCGCCGGGATGCTGTCCAGTCGTTTTCTTTATCCCCGTGCAGCCTGTGGTAAGCCTGTTTTCCTCAGCACGGCTTACCTTTATACCCTTTTCCTCTAAATAATTTAAAACATAGCCATATGCCGTTTTTTCAGCTACCGTTGAAGTTGTTCCTGCCTTGAAAACGTGTGTTTTACCGAAAAGTTCTTCCGTAAATCTATGTGACTGTGACTGGAAATCGCCGCTGAAATTAAGATCTATATCCGGCTCTTTGTCCCCGTCAAAACCGAGGAATGTTTCAAATGGAATTTCGTGTCCGTCTCGCTTCATTGCAGTTCCGCATTCAGGGCAGTTTTTCGGTTTAAGGTCAAAGCCCGAGCCGATCTCACCGCATGTAAAGAACTCACTGTATTTGCATTCGGGGCAGACATAATGCGGAGGAAGGGGATTAACCTCAGATATTCCGCCGAGATGCGCAACAAGAGACGATCCGACAGAGCCTCTTGAGCCTACAAGATACCCGTGTTTTTCCGAATTCTCAACAAGCCTTTTTGCAATTACATAAAGAACCGCATAGCCGTGCTTTATAATTGAATCAAGTTCCTTTTCAAGTCTCGGTCCTACCTCTTTGGGCAGGGGATCTCCGTATTTTTCCCTTGCGTTTTTATAGCATATTTCACGCAATTCTTCCTCTGCTCCCTCAATATGAGGCTGAAACGTTCCCGGCGGAATGGGAGGTATATCATCTGTCATAGACGCAATTTTATTCGGATTGTCAATAACAAATTCCTTTGCCCTGTCTCCTGCCCACGCAAAGTCCTCAAGCATTTCATCTGTTGTTTTAAAATAGAGAGGTGCCTGCTTGTCCGCATCGGCAAACTTCTGGGCATTCATTATTATTGCTCTGAATTTCGCGTCCTTTCTGTCAAGAAAATGAACGTCTCCCGTAGCCACAACGGGCTTTTTCAGCTTATCGGCAACAGCGACAATTTTTTTGTTGATATTAATTAAATCTTCCTGCGTATTTACTTTCCAGTATATATTTTTCTTATCTTCTCCCTTTTTGTTCTTAACATATTCATCCCGGCTTGTTCTGAGCATAAACTCATTATTTCCGTTCGGCTGGATTTCAAGATAGTCGTAGAAAGAGGCGGTTTTTTCAAGTTCTTCATCGGAAACTTCCTCAAGAATCGCCTGATAAACCTCTCCCTGCTCACAGGCAGAGCCGATAATCAAACCGTTTCTGTTTTCCCTCAAAGCGGATTTAGGAATCAGCGGTCTGCTTCTGAAGTACTTAATGTTGCTGGCGGTTATATGCTTGTAGAGCACCTTTCTTCCCTCAAGGGTTTTAATAAGAAGAATTATATGATAGCGTTTGAAATCGCTTATTTTCATTTTCATAAATTCGGGATATTTTTCATCGTCAACAAGATATCCCTCCATTCCGCAAATAAGCTTAATGCCTGCTTTTTTTGCTGCGGAATACGCTTCAGGCAAAGCCTGAACAACACCGTGGTCGGTTATTGCAACTGCACTGTGTCCCCACTTGGCGGCTCTTTCAACAAGTGCCGCAGGCGGAGAAATTCCGTCCATAGTGGAAAGCGAGGTGTGCATATGAAGTTCCACTCTTTTTTCCTCGGCATTGTCTTCCTTTTCAGCCTTTAAAACCGTTTCAATGGAAAACGGGGATATTATATACTCACCGGAGAAATTGTCATAGCTGTAATTTCCTTTTACAATAACCGTCTGTCCAATGCAGATTTTTTCCACAAGACGTTCAAGAGAACTGTTTCTGTCAAACATTTTAACGGTAAGCGAGGAGGTATAATCCGTAATATCGAATGTAAAAATAGTATTGCCCCCGCGGCGTGTTTCCTTTGCTTCGGACTTAATTATATCTCCCCAGACAGTAACAGTTCCGTCCTCAGCGGATACCTGCTCTATCGCCTTTGGTTTTTCGTTTATCTGATTTCCGTATATAACTTTGGCTGTGTCTATGTAGAGCGGAAAATCATCGAGCAGCTGATGCTTTTTATTCTTTTCCTTTTCCTGCCTTATCTGCTCCTCCTGCTGAGTCTTTTCGGCAACCGCTTCCTTAACGGCTTTTTCCATATCAAATGCCCGGACTTCTTTGAACACGACGGTAACCGACATACCGAACATATCCGAAACCGTGCTTTCTATAAGCTGAGCTATTTTCTGACTTTTCAGTATTTCCGCACCGCCGTTTTTAAGACTGATTTCAAGCTTGTCTTCGACAAGCTCAACATCAGCATTTTCAAAGAATCCGTTTGCCGCGCTGTTTTTTCTTTTAACAAATTCAATAATTGAACCGAAATATGACGTTTCAAAAAGCTCGCTGAGATACCTTGGCTTAATAACGGCTTTTCTTAAATCCATATTCTTTGCCAGACTTGTTTCGGCAGCGGCAAACTCTGAATACGGAACAAGTTCGGGAATATTTAACACTATTTCAAGTTCCCTCTCCTGAGTTTTTACGGTAAAACGTGTAATCTCAGAATCTCCGAGGCACGAAAGCTGATACTTGTCAACATATTCGCTAAAATAATCTTTAAAATAATTCATTACAGTTTTTCTATCTCTTTCATCAATTCTTCAAGCAGCTTATCCTCTGGCACTTTGCGCAATATCTCGCCTTTTTTGAAAATCAAACCGTTTGAGTCGCCGCCTGCGATTCCTATATCCGCTTCTCTCGCTTCACCCGGGCCGTTGACAATACAGCCCATAACAGCTACTTTAATCGGCTTTTTGCAGTCCCGAAGGCGCTCTTCAACCTGCTTTGCAAGACCGATAAGATCGATCTTTGTTCTTCCGCACGTGGGACAGGAAATAAGGTAGGGACAGTCCTTTTTAAGTCCTATCGCTTTAAGTATATCAAATGCCGCGAAAACCTCTTTAACCGGTGTATCCGAAAGGCTTACGCGTATAGTATCACCTATTCCCCTTGTCAGCAATGAACCTATTCCTACCGCCGATTTTATAATGCCCATTCTTTCCGTTCCTGCCTCCGTTACGCCAAGGTGAAGAGGATAGGAACATTTCTGTGCCGCAAGTTCATATGCGGCTATCATTGTATTCACATCAGACGATTTGATGGAAATAACAATGTCGTCAAAATCAAATTTTTCAAGAAGCGACGCATGGTAAAGCGCGGATTCAACCATCGCGGCAGGCGTCGGAGAACCGTGCTTTGCAAGTATTTCCTTTTCAAGACTGCCGCTG
This sequence comes from uncultured Clostridia bacterium, assembly GCA_947585615.1. Classification (GTDB taxonomy): domain Bacteria; phylum Bacillota; class Clostridia; order Oscillospirales; family Acutalibacteraceae; genus Eubacterium_R. Next base: position 5,205 of record CANPXD010000013.1, on the reverse strand, counting down.
TTTACCCCAATTCTTATGGGAAGACCCTTTCTTTTACATATGTCCGCAACAGCTTTAACTCTTGATTCATCGCCTATATTTCCGGGATTGATTCTGATTTTGTCTATTCCGCGTTCCGCCGCTCCTACCGCGAGTCTGTAGTCAAAATGTATATCTGCGACGAGCGGAACATCAACTGCGTTTTTAATAGGCTCAATCAGCCTTAGCGCGTCTTCATTCGGTATGGCAAAGCGAATCACCTCACAGCCTGCCGCCGCAAGTTCTTTCGCCTGTTCGACAGAATGTTGTATATCGTTTGCGGGAATGTTCAGCATAGACTGAACAAGAATCGGCGCGTCGCCGCCTATAAAGGTATTTCCAAGCTTAATTTTTTTAGTTTCTCTTCTCTTGATCATAATCCACCTTTTAAATCTAAAACAACTTTGTTATATCGGAAAACGTTACAAAAAACATCAGCAAAAGCAGCAGCGCAAGACCAACTGCATTTATAATATACTCCCATTTCTGCGGCAGTCTTCGCCTTGTTATTCCCTCTGCCACAAGCAAAAACAGACGCCAGCCGTCAAGGGCAGGTATTGGGAAAAGGTTGAACAGTCCGACATTAATTGTAAGAAGCGCCATTATTCTGAGCATAGACAACCTACTTGTTTTAACGGCGTCTGATACGACCGAAACGGCTCCAACAGGACCGCTCAGATCGGAAATTCCGTAACGCCCCGCAATAATGTCGTGAACGGAAAGAAAGACCATTCTGGCATAAGAAACAAAATTGTTGAATCCGCTTGACAAAACACTGCCAAAGCTTTTTTCCTTTCCGAGCAGCCAGAAATCCATTGAAATATACTGATGCGATTCGTAGACTTCTGTGTTGAATCTGACGTTCAGCGGCATATTTTCGCCGTTTCTTTCAACAACCATTTCGACTGTATCGTCCGCCGAGCGTGAAAGTCCTGTCTGCACATCGGTCGGCGTATAAATTCTCATTCCATCTATACTGAGTATTTTGTCTCCTTCTCGCAATCCGCAGGAATAACTTGACGCATTTTCGTCAAAACGGGCAACCGTTGTTGTTCCCACAAGATTCTGACCGCCGACTATGCACAGAACTAACACAAATCCGAGAATAAGATTCATAACCGCTCCTGCAACAACAACAAATATACGCGCCGCTACGCCCTTTTGCGAGAATGAGCCTTCGGCTTCGGAATCCTCGCTTTCTCCCTCCATTGAGCAATATCCGCCGAAAAGAATCCATCGCAGCGAATACGTTGTGTCTCCCTTTTTAAAGGAAAAAACTTTCGGACCCATTCCTATTGAAAACTCGTTTACCTTTATTTTCATAAGTCGGGCGGCTGCGAAATGTCCGCCTTCGTGAATAATGATAATAAGCTCAAAGAAAAGTATAGCTATAATTATGGGATATACTGTGTTCCAAACAGATGTCAAGCTCACTTAACCGCCTCTTTAACGTATTCCCTTGCCGCTCTGTCCGCATCAAGGACATCGTCAAGGGTGAAATTTTTATTTTCGGGCGCTTTCTGCATCGCCTCATCATTAAGATATGCAATATCGGTAAATTTAATTTTACCTTCAAGGAAAAGTCTCACGCTTTCTTCGTTTGCTCCGTTTGCGGCGGCAGGATGAAGTCCGCCTGCTTCAATCGCTCTTTTGCACACATCAATACATCTGAACGTTTTGTAATCCGGCTCAAAAAACGTAAGCTTCCCATAATCCGCAAGAGAAAGCGGAGCCACAGGACTTGGCAGACGTTCGGGATAAGTCAGCGCGTACTGAATCGGAATTCTCATATCGGGAACGCCGAGCTGGGCAATCATGGAATTATCCTGATAAACTATTGCGGAATGAATAACGGACTCGCGATGAATAACAATTTCAATATCATCATTAGGCATATCAAAAAGCCATTTTGCCTCTATAAATTCAAGTCCCTTGTTCATCATAGTGGCTGAGTCAATGGTAATTTTCGCACCCATATTCCAGTTTGGATGTCTGAGCGCGTCGGCAGCAGTAACATTTTCAAGCTCGTTAGGCTTTTTACCGAAAAACGGTCCTCCTGAGGCTGTAAGGATTATTTTTTTGACTGCTTCCTTTCTCGGGCTTCCCTGAAGCGCCTGAAAAATAGCGGAATGTTCGCTGTCCACTGGAAGAATAGATACGCCGTATTCTTTTGCCTGATTTGTTACAAGATGACCTCCGGCAACAAGCGTTTCCTTGTTTGCAAGAGCAATTGTCTTTTTTGCTTTTATTGCCTCGAGGGTCGGACGCAAACCTATCATTCCGACTACCGAATTCAAAACCGTATCTGCGCCGTCATATACGGCACATTCAACAAGTCCGTCCATTCCGCCGAGCACCTTAACAGACATATCTGCAATCCTTGTTTTTAGCTCGGATGCGGCTTTTTCGTTCATCATACAGACAAGCTCCGGGGAAAACTCTCTTATCTGCTGTTCCATTAAATCAACATTTGAATTTGCCGTAAGACATTTAACATTGTAATTGTGCATCCGGCAGACGTCGAGCGACTGCGTTCCTATTGAACCTGTAGAACCGAGAATAGATATATTTTTCATTTTTCACCTCAGCAAAAAGCAATAAGCGCCATAGCGTATGTAAGAGGAAGCGTGAACAAAACTGAATCAAATCTATCCATAACACCGCCGTGACCCGGGAATATTTTTCCGAAATCCTTAACTCCGAAATTTCTTTTCAGTACGGACGCGCTCAAATCCCCCATCATTCCCATAAAGGAAATCGGTACGCTGCACACAAGAATAATCGTTGTTCCTGCGGCGTCTATCCTGTAATCAGCAAAACGATTGTAGAGCAAAAACGCGGCAGCGTTCAGAACAAGCGCGAAAATGATTCCGCACACAGCTCCCTCGACGGTTTTCTTGGGACTGATATTCGGACTCATTTTATGCTTTCCGAATGCCATTCCTCCGAGCTGCGCACCGCTGTCCGTCCCAAGCGCGCAAATTAAAGCAAAGAAAATGAGATAAATTCCAAACTGCTCATTTAAAAACATATCACGAAGCTTTATAAATATGGAGAAACCGAACGGAACAAGAACACTTGCAAACACTGAAACTGCTACATCTTCAAACGTTGTATACGCATAGCCTTTAAGCATTGCAAGAAGAAACACAAGAACAAGTGCTATGATAAACACGGTGTTCGGTATAAAACTGATTACCTTATCCCATATTTCGGGAGAAACGAGCGGATAAAGCGCAACGGGACTTGCGAAAAACGGAACAAGCGCCGAAAACGCTGTGCCGAGAGCAATAATAAAATTATTTTCAACTTTTGCGCATTTCATTATTTCATTTGATGCAACGGCAGACAAAAAAGCTACCAAGGCAACCATAATCGGCGTGTTTATCTGCCATACTGCAAGCGCAAGTATGCAGAGCAGAACAACTGCCGTAATCACTCTCTGTTTCATTGGCGTCAACCTCCAAACCTGCGATTTCTCTTTTCAAAATCCGAAAGTGCATTGTGCAAATCCTTTTCACTGAAATCAGGCCACAGCACATCGCTGTACCAGAATTCGCTGTATGCCGCCTGCCACAGCAGGAAATTTGACAGCCGTTCCTCTCCGCTCGGTCTGATTATCAAATCACATTCAGGAGATGTATAAATATTTCTGCTTATATCGTCCTCTGTGATTTCCGTTTTTCCAAGGGAAAAAAGCCTGTTGACGGCGGCAACGATTTCCTGGCGTCCGCCGTAATTCACCGCAACATTTATAAGCGTTCCGTTTCTTTTTGAGGTTTCACGCTCGGCATCGTCCATAAGTTTCAGCAGTTCCGGCGCGATTCCCCTTCTTTCTCCGATAAATTTTACGATTATATTCCCACTTGCCTCCATATCGTTTTTTGCCTCAATAAGGTAGTCATGGAAAAGCGTCATAATCGCCTTAACTTCTTCTTTCGGTCGTTTCCAGTTTTCTGTTGAAAACGCATAAAAGGTGACTTCCTTTATTTCAAGTCTTGCACATTCCTTTGAGATTTTTTTAAAGACCTCAGCGCCTGCCTTATGACCGGCAGTTCTCGGAAGTCCGCGTTTTTTTGCCCATCTGCCGTTTCCGTCCATTATTATTCCGATATGCTCCGGCAAAACGGAAAATTCGGCGTTCTGCTCATTTTTTTTGAATAAAGCCATATTTCTTCTCCTTAATGCGAGAACGGCGGAGGTTCATTTCCCTCCGCCTCTTTAAAATCGGTTAGATAGAAAGGATTTCCTGTTCTTTTTTCTTTTCCATCTCTTCTGTCTGTTTAACGTAGCTGTCCGTAATGTCCTGCAGTTTCTTTTCGCCGTCTTTCTGGTCGTCTTCAGTGATTTCACTGTTCTTTTTGAGCTTTTTCAGATCGTCCATTGCGTCCCTGCGCACATTGCGTATCGCTACCTTTGCATCTTCGGCGCGCTTCGAGACCTCCTTAACAAGCTCTCTGCGCCGTTCCTCATTTAGCTGCGGAAAAATTAAACGTATAACCTTTCCGTCGTTGCTCGGATTTATTCCGATGTCCGAGCTATTGATAGCGCGCTCAATATCCTTGAGCGTTGTCGCGTCCCACGGCTGAATCATAAGAACTCTCGGCTCGGGAACACTTATCGCAGCCATTTGATTAATCGGCGTCGGGCAGCCGTAATAATCTACCGATATTCTGTCCAGCACTGCAGGATTTGCCCTGCCTGCACGGACTGCCTTATAATCTCTCTCCAGAGAATCAAGGCATTTTTCCATTTTTTCCTTTGTTCTGCTGAATAAAGCTTCCATACTAATTCATTCCCTTTCTCAATTATTTTTAACAAGTGTGCCTATTGCTTCACCGCAAACAGCTCTGCATATGTTATCGGGATCATTCAGATTGAAAACCAGAATTGACATATCATTGTCCTTGCAGAGCGAAAATGCCGTTGAATCCATAACTTTCAAATCTCGGTTGATTGCCTCTTTGAACGTGATATTATCGTATTTTACGGCGTCGTCAAATTTATTCGGGTCTTTATCGTAAATTCCATCCACATTTGTTGCTTTCAAAAGAACATCTGCATTTATTTCAACGCTTCTTAGCGCCGCCGCCGTATCGGTGGAGAAAAACGGTGAACCTGTTCCGCATCCGAAAATAACGATTCTTCCCTTTTCAAAATGACGTACCGCCTTACTTCTGAGATACG